>JBLIME010000022.1:0-19336 GCA_047638515.1 Pseudohongiellaceae bacterium | reverse complement strand
CGACAAATTACAGCGCATGCCCTCACTTTAAGACCCTAGGTACTGCTTTAGGTACTACTCTAGGTACTACTCTAAGTACTACTCTTAAGTACTAGCCGAAATAAACATGCGTTGACGCGCCCCCCCTAGCGCTTCGGGTATATCAAAATCTGTTAAACTAGGATCTGCGGTATCTGTAAAAGCGCCAGGGTGGCCACCTCAATGAGGTTTACCTTTACCAATTTTTTCGACATCAATAACAATAGCTGTAGTCACACCCAACAGCGTAAATCACCCACAACTTCAGACTGTTTGTTGTCTTTATCGACGACTAGGACACTGCCAGCTTAGGTACAAGAAATTTAGGTGCTACGAATGTGGCGGCGTTAAAGGTTGGCACCTTCAGCAGGTCGAACCTTTCAATGTGTCGACCACACTCAGTATGATTAAGTTTCATCATCATATATTAGAAACACCGATGGGAAGCTACAGCACCCGTTTAGGCACATCATTTTATCGATACAACCATGCGTGAAGGCTGCCGACAAATGATTAAGGGTAAAGCCTATTGGTCTACGGGACAACTATGCGTGAAGATTACCTGAGATGCCTAGTTGATTTTTGAAGACAGGCCGAGAGCTAGAACCGTGACCTAATCGAATTGATCCCTTCCGCAGTCATTTGCGATAGGGATCAATTAACTCGTCGAAAACCCTAGATAATTGCCCTACAAAAAATTACAAACGCCATGAAACGTTTTGTTCGCGTCGCATTAGGCCTTAGATGAGTCGAGACGAATATTAGAGCATCATCAAGCCACATGAAATAATATTACTAGGACTCGCAATATACCGATATTTTTTTGATGAAGTGTTGCCAACTTACTACACAAGCCACAGACCCTCGGTCGTCGATCCAAAACTCTAGCCCAAAAATGCTGACCCTTTAAGACTAGTCATGGTCACAAGCCCATGCAGTATTACGGCACCTAGCTATGATCTACTTGCGTACTTAAAGGTATTTAGATACCGATAAACAATGCGCTAGCTCACGCTTGATTAAATAATGCTCAAGGCAGCTCAAAAAAGCTTAACGACGTACTTAAACTGGCGGCGATGGCGAGCAACTTTATAACACCCAACTTGCGCACAAATAATAAATAAACACTGAGCGCTAGGAGTAGCAGAACATGCCAGTTAATCGAGTTAAGCTCTGGCTGCCAAAGGCTAAACCAGCTGAAGGTGCGCAAGGTCACATTGTCAAACAATACGTGTAAAAAAAACCATAGGCTTAAGTTCAAAATCACGCCAACAACCGCTGCCGACACAGCATTTAATGCTGACTTAATGCGCGGCTGCAGTCCCAGCCATTCGATGTAGGGTGCACCTAAGAAAACCCACAAAAAACAAGGTATGAATGTTGCCCAAAGCGCGACCACTGCACCCAAGACACCAAACCAAAAACCTGACTTACTGCTGGCCAAAAAACCAACAAACTCTGTCACTAAAATCAGTGGCCCCGGTGTCGTCTCTGCAAGTCCTAAACCATCAATCATCTGTGCAGCAGTCAGCCAACCATATTGAGTGACCACATCTTGCGCCATATAAGACAAGACAGCGTAAGCACCGCCAAAGGTGACTACTGCTAATTTAGAAAAAAATACACTCAGGTCGGCAAAAACACTATCGGGCCATAGAAAAATAATAATCAATAAAGGCAGCCACCAGACAACTAACCATAGCAGGCAGGTTTTCAATGATGCGACCAATGAAAACTGATCATCTGCTTTTGCCCCATCGTCATTTTTAACAAGGCCAACATCAGGATTATTGCTGTCAGTGCTTGCGGCAGCCTGCGATGAGTTAGCTGTAGACAGGGAAAACACCGCCCCTAGAATTAAAGCGCTCACAATAATTATTGGAAAGGGAAGACTAAAAAAGAATATACCGACAAAAGAAGCTATCGCGATTAACCAATAGTCGATGCTCACTAAGGTTTTTTTTGACATGCGCCACAGGGCCTGTGCCACAATCGCGACGACGGCAGCTTTTATACCCACAAATAGTGCCTCGAAAATAGGCACCGAACCAAAAGCCGAATAGAGGCCCGCAAGTATCAATATAATTAAGGCGCCCGGCAATACAAACAAACTGCCTGCCAGCAACCCGCCTCTAACCCCGTGAAGACGCCAACCTGCGTAGGTTGCCAACTGCATCGCCTCAGGTCCCGGCAGCAACATACAGAAGCTCAAAGCATGTAGATACTGCTGTTCACTAAGCCAGCGTCTTTCTTTAACAAGCTCGTAATGCATCAATGCAATCTGCGCTGCGGGCCCGCCAAAAGATAAAAAACCAATGCGCAACCATACTTCAAACATCTCGGTTAGCGTCGGCACTGAAGACTCTTCAACCATTTTCATTTTCCACCATTACTTTGATGATGACATTATTAAATTGTCGCCTGCCCATCGACGACTAGCACTAACGATGGTCATAAATTCACATCTATTGGGTATCGCTCGAAAAAGATTTTGGCAGGACTCTCGATTGGTTTTAGTCACCACGTATCATAATTTTATTATACGAAGGCTATTGTTACAGTCTAATGAAAACCACTTTTAATAATGATCAAATGCAAGAAGATGTCGCTACGTCTCTTAAAGTCTGGGGCTTAACGAGTCAATTTGGATCTATCGCATTAGCTTTTTTTATATCTTTTAACTTAAAGCCTACCAAAAATAATACAGCGACATATACTAGTAGGCCCGAGCCACAAATAAAGCCAATGTTTATTACACGACTAACCGCTGCAATGTCGGACCAATTGCTAAACAGCGTTAACATAAATAAAAGTGCCCCCAACATCGCGATGTTTGCACAAATGATCCTCGCCAGATATGAGCCCCAACCTTTTAAAGGTTGGTAATGTTTGTTTTTCCTAAGGCCACGATACAATAAACCTGCGTTTAAAAAAGCCGCAAGTGATGTCGCTAAAGCCAGCCCGACATGACCAATCTGCCAATAAAAATGGAAGGGAATAACTAATAGCAAATTAAGTACCATATTAACAAGCATTGCGATGATGCCAATTTTTACGGGTGTTTTAGTATCTTGGCGGGCAAAATATCCTGGCGCCAACACTTTAATCAGCATAAAAGCTAACAAGCCTAGGGCATAGGCTTTTAAGCTCAACGATGACATCGCTATGTCATTGGCTGTAATTTTACCGTATTCGAACAGGGTACTTAAAATTGGACTCGATAAAACCATTAGGCCGACGGCTGCAGGAATTGCAATTAACAAGATACAGCGCAGTGCCCAATCCATCGTTAAACTAAATTGATCGGATCTGTTATTAACGTGTTGCCGCGATAGACTAGGCAGGATGACAGTGCCAATAGCAATAGCAATGGTACCGAGCGGCAGCTCGACTAATCGATCGGAATAGTACAACCAAGAGATACTACCTGTTGGTAAAAATGACGCTAATACCGTATCGAGTAGTAAATTTATTTGTGAGACCGAGACGCCAAAAATAGCCGGCGCCATCAATAACAAAATACGTTTTACACCGTCATCTTTAAAGTCGACCTTAGGACTTGGGAGTAATTTTAATTTCCATAAAAAAGGAATTTGAAAGGCTAACTGAACCATACCTGCAATTAATACCCCCCAAGCAAGCGCAATAATAGGTTGGTCAAAATACGGGCTAATCCAGACAGCCGTGATAATTAGACATACATTGAGCAACACCGGGGTTAGTGCGGGTATCGCAAAGCGGTCATAACTGTTCAAAATTGCGCCAGCAAAACCTGTCAACGAAATGAGTAACAGATAGGGAAAAGTAATGCGCAACATTTGTTGCGTCAAATCAAACTTATAAGGATCATCCCAAAACCCAGGAGCGAAGACGACCGTGACGGCAGGAGCTGCTAAGACGACCACTCCAGTGACGAGCGCCAGCGTCAGTCCTAGGCAGCCACAAACTCTATCGATAAGATTTTTAACCGCTTGGTGCGAGCCCTGCTCGCGATATTCAGATAAGACGGGAACAAACGCCTGCGCAAAGGCGCCCTCGGCAAATAAACGTCGTAAAAAATTGGGGATTTTAAAGGCCACAAAAAAAGCGTCTGCGCCTGCCGACGCACCGAGGTAGGAGGCAAAAACAACATCTCTAACTAGGCCTAATACTCGAGACAATAAAGTCATGACACTGACAATAAGACCCGCGTGCAGCAAACCCGCTTTATTTTTTTTATTGATGATAGCGCTCATTTTGGGTTTGCAGACATGCACTCAATGAAAAATTACGCATCAATCACCTAGGCAAGTTAAAAACTTTACTATCTTGCAGGTGGTAGTGCTTACAGTTGCACTGCCTACAAAATATTCGTCAACTGACGTTGGTCATAATAGCATCGTTTATAGAGCTTGATAGTATCCTTTATCCCAATAAATAATTTTTTAGTGTCAAAAAAACCAACTTGTTAATCCGCGAGCAATATCTTTATTGGCAGAGCGCCATCAGCCCACAAGATTTTAATTACCTTGTCACTACAGCTTCCACAGTCGGTTTTTAAGCGCGGCGATGATGTACAATCGATTAATATCTAAAAACACAGTGACAACTAATGCAAACCCATAATTACTCAGACCTGAATCAAGCTAATCAAGAGCTGCTCGATGTTTTTTGCGCTGAAGAAAAATTGCCTGAAGTGTATCAGCTGCTTGCACAAACCTATTTCTTACCGCTGGCCGCTGAGATCGTTGAGGATCACAAAGCCAGTGCCCACGATGGGCCCCTCATTATTGGCATTAATGGCTCTCAAGGTAGTGGCAAGTCCACCTTAGCGTTACTATTGAGCCGAATCTTTAGCGCACGTTATAACAAAAAAGTCGCCAACCTTTCTATTGATGATTTTTATAAAACCAAAGCCGAAAGACAGCGAAGCGCCGCTGATATACATCCATTATTACTCACAAGAGGTGTTCCGGGTACACACGACACGACGCTACTAAACGACACTCTGCAGCAACTGTGTGCCGGCGAGACTGAGGTTGTTATCCCACGCTTCGATAAGAGCACAGATGACAGGCACCCAGAGAGCGCTTGGGAGATTATCCACAACTCGGTGGACATTATCTTATTAGAGGGCTGGTGTCTTGGCGTAAGACCAGAGACGTCGGTATCTTTAGGTATAGCCATTAACGCTTTAGAGCAAGAAGAGGATGCCCAAGGCTCTTGGCGCAAGCATATTAACGACACGATTAAAAATGACTATATGCCTATATTTGAACAGCTAGATAAACTGATTATGCTCAAGGCACCTAGTTTTGAATGCGTCTATGACTGGCGGCAGAAACAAGAGGATAAGCTAAGGGACAAAACTATAGCTACCGCTTCAGTCACGCATGACCAATCGGGCATTATGAGCACAACGCAGCTACAACGTTTCATTCAACATTATGAACGTTTAACCGTGCATATGCTGGCGACGCTTCCAAAATACGCCGACATAGTTTTTAAACTCGGTAGCGATCACTCTATCAGCGAGCGTCTGGATCGCAGCACACCCTAAAACGCTTATCTCAGGCCAAACCAGACTCTGCATCACACATTTAATGATGTTTTACCGAGATGCACTGTCGCCATTTAAGCCAATAAATGCACACCGCCTCGAGTCGATGAGCTACGAGCGGCATTAACACCAGGAGACGACCTAAAGCGCAGCTTAAATGGTTGACAAAATTCGAACAGGTGGCATAATTGCGCTCCCTAATCTGGGTCGATTAGCCATAGGTTCTTAACCACTTAACTAACGACTCGAAAACTGAATTTTATTGACATATATAGGAGCTCAACGGTGGCAAATACACCTCAAGCGAAGAAACGTGCGATTCAAAATGAAAAAACCCGCAAGCACAACACCAGCTTGCGCTCTATGGTCCGCACTCAGATCAAAAAAGTCATCTCTGCTATTGAAGCCGGCAACAAAGAAGTCGCCAACGCAGCTTACGCTGTGGCAGTTCCTGTGATCGACCGCATGGCCGACAAGGGCATTCTTCACAAAAACAAGGCTGCGCGCCATAAAAGCCGCTTGAACAGTCAAATTAAAGCTCTGTAACAGTAGCCGCTCCGCACCCATTACTCTGAAGCATTTTAAATAAGCAACAGAGCCTGTGTAAAAAACCTCGACTTGTCGGGGTTTTTTTGTGAATCAGCGGTAAAAAGTGCAAACTGACAAATGTAACTTCTCATCGTCCGCATCCTATGACACACTAGGATTGTGTTTGCAAACAGCAGCCCGTGGTTAATGTCAGTCTAGTTTTTAGCAAGGCTTATAGCCCAATTAAGTTTCAGACAGTTCCAATTTAAAAAACCTGAGCCGAAGCCAAACTAAGTCATCGCAACTGAAGACCTTTACATGTTGTCATTAATAGCCAATATTTTTGCACTGTTTCTATACTTACTTGCCAGCATCTACCTGTACTCATATTTGAGGCAAAACAAGACAGTAAATCGTCGTAAATTGTTTGGCATAGCAGTCTTTGCAATACTGATGCACTGCCTCAGTATTTATACTGTAACGTTCACAACCGACGGACTCAATTTAGGCATACAGAATATGCCCTCCATCATTTTTCTTGCTATTAACATTATTGTTGTTATCAGCAGTTTAAGGAAACCCCTGCACAATCTCTTGGTGTTTTTATTTCCACTCTCGATATTTTTTATCATAATAGCTATTATATTTAGAGATCTTGCGCCACACCTGGTCGCCGTCAACGCCGGTATCGGGACCCACATTCTATTGTCAATTATTTCCTATAGTTTATTAACCATGGCATCTTTACAAGCGGCCTTGTGGAGCTGGCAAAATCATCAATTAAAGAATCACCGACTGGGCAGCATTGTAAAAATATTGCCAGCACTGCAAACCATGGAAGCGCTCATATTTGAATTGGTCCTAGCGGGTGTCATTACACTGGCTTTTGGCATGGCTATCGGCTTTATTTTTATCGATAATATCTTTGCACAACAGCTAGTCCACAAGACAGTATTGTCATTATTTGGACTTTTTATCTTTTCTGTGGTGCTGTGGGGGCGCTACAGATTAGGGTGGCGGGGGAACTCAGCCGGCAGATGGGTAATTGGTGGTTTTTGCATGTTGATGCTGGCTTATTTTGGCAGCAAAGTAGTTTTGGAAATAATTCTAAAATAACCTATACTAAGCTTAAATATATATATTTATATATACCACCACCATAGCAATAATAGTTACAACGCGTGGGTCTTTCAAACAGCAACTTTAACGGCAGCATCCGATATGCCTTGCAAACTAGTAATGACGATCGAGGCATTTAAAGTTAACGCCATTAGATTTGGCAGGCATTGTCCATCAGCTAACCGACGATAACGTTGATATCGCCAAGATATAATAAATAATAATAACTAATGGTCGTGAAGCTTTGCGTTTATTGATCGCCACTGGTACAACATTTCTTTGTTATTCGCCGCATCCTCGAAAATCAGTTCGAGATTAGGGGCAAAAGTAACGTTAAGGTGAAGCAATGTCCGACAACGACACATCGAACAAAAAACCGCGTCCACACTTGCGCTCTATCTCGTCTGAAAAACCCACTTTGCACCACCAGAAATTCACAGCATGGCTTAATCATTGCCAAGAAGTTGCCGTTAATCAAGCTAGCTTGCTCTTTGAAGAATTTTCACTTATTTTTGACCATACGCTAAATGACAAGATAGACAAGTCTAAGACCAACCAAGAACACTTGATAGGCATGGATAACCTTCGTGAGTTTAGAGCCAACTCAGATCGACTCAAGCAATATTTTAGCGATAAATTAAACGATGGCTTCGTTCTTTACAGAGATAAATCACTCGCCACCCACCTGCGCGAACATGACCCTAAAGAAAGTATATGGTCGTTGATTGACAACGATGAGTTAGAGGAAACTATCGCCATAAAAACTATCGCCGACGCAAGTAATGTTGAATACCAAGAAGGCATTTGGCAACTAGAAAAACGCCTTAGCAGCATCGACAATAGTCAGACTGTCAACGAACATAATAACCCTATTTCGCCTCTACAATTCTGCGTCGCCCTCAGGTCATCGCTCTCCTTAATAAGCGTTACTACCGCCTCAAAGCTTAGCGCCTACAAGGTCTTTGCAAGTTTAATCGATGCCTATCTTGATCCTTTGTATACAACCACTAACGAGTACCTTATCTCCGAAGGCATACTGCCAAATCTGCGTTACGATCAAGATATAACGCAAAATACCTACGATGTTCAACCTAATCAAGAAAGCAATCCTAAGTTTGAGGGTGCTCGAGGAACCCTAGGCTTTGCCGCTGACCGATACAGCCAGACTTCAGGCGATACCGAAGAATCTGCGCGAGCTGCAAAAGAAGACGAACAAGTTAAATTGGTTAATGCGATACGCACATTACTGCAGCAAACTCGTCAATATGGCGCGGACGAGTTTAACGAACCACCACCGGTGGTATCAGAGACGGTGTCGGAAATAGCACTAAGAGAGCTCAACCACACCGGCAACAGAGCGCCGCAGCCGCCTAGCCTGTTTGTCAACCAGCAAATAATTGACGTCGTTGAAAATATCCAATCCTCGAGAACCGCATCAGTCAAAGAAAATCAGCAGCTAGGTGCACAGAGTATTTATGAAACGAACAAACAAATTGCTGCGCAGTTAGCCAAAGAAGCATCAGACGGTCAAGTCGATCAACACGACATGTATACCATCGACCTGGTTGGCATTTTGTTCGAATATATTTTGACCGATGAAAGTCTGCCCGACTCAGTTAAAACCTTACTAAGTCATCTGCACACACCTTTTTTGAAGCTAGCCTTTATCGATACCCAGTTTTTTGAAAAACCAGAACACCCCGCAAGACTTTTACTCGATAGCCTCGCCGAAGCTGGCGCTAACTACGTTAATAACGATGGCTCTGCACTGTATGAAATGTTTGATGAGATTAAATCTGTTGTTATGCGTGTTATGGACGAATTCAAAAATGATGTGCGTTTGTTTGCAGAGGTCTTATTCGAGTTCAACCGCTTAAAGAATAAATTACACCATAAACACCAACTCAAAGAACGCAATAACATTGAGCGTGTTCAAGGTCAGGAGCGCCTTCGCCTAGCTAAAAAACGCAGCAAGCAAGAGTTAGAAACGCGAGTCAAGGAGGTCAAGCTTCCATCTGCAGTTATTCAACTACTCCGTCCTTGGTTTACCTATCTGACGCTACTGCAGCTGCGTGACAGCGGCAACGAAGCACTCTGGAAGCAAGCTTTGAGAGTCGTTGATGAACTGGTCTATTTCTTCGACTTTAGTGATAAAAGGCGCGATAGGTCGGAGCTGGGGCCGCGTTTTAATGGCATTTTAGCCGCCATTAAAATTGGCTTCAACACCATGGGTTACGATCAAGCTAGCTCAAAGAAAACTTTAGTCGACCTAACCGCACTAAAAATCGCAACGGTAAAAAAATACGCAGCTACTGCAGCTCAAAAAACTGACATTAATGGTAAAACAGAACCCATCATTATAGCTAAACCCCTTCCAATTAAAGAGCTCGAGCCCATTGTTCATATCGAAGAACAAGTAACTCCAGAAGAAGAGAAGGTTATCGATTACTTAAAGCTTATCGAAGCGGGAACTTGGTTTGAGTTTGATCAACACATGCGTCTCAAAGTGAATGGTTTTAGTTCTAAGCTGAAAAAATTTATGTTGGTTGATAGCAGCAGCCAAAAAGTGGTCATGATTTCTCGGTTAGAGCTGGCGAGAAAAATAATTGCCGGAGAGGCTAAGGTGGTCGCAGGCAGCACCAAGCCCCTCTTTGAAAGGGCTTTAGAAAAAATCTTTCAGCGCCTAGACGATGAATCTAAGTCTTTAAACTAATGGCGAGAATAAATTAAGATCATGATTGTTGCCGATGTATTAATTAACAGACGACGGCTAAGGCGCCATAAATTAACGACCGATATCGCCATTTTCGATAAGCTTACTTCAGAACCCCTGGGCAAACTTATCGATATACATCAGCAGGGGCTACTTATACTGGGCCGGCCCTTCGCGGTTGCTTCATCGTATCAATTCTCGCTGATGCTACCGAACACTATCAATGGACAAACGGTCATTGATATTGGTGTTGAATGCTTGTGGTGCCAGCCTTGCGTAGATAGTGACACCTTAGTTTGGGGTGGCTTTACCATTATCGACAAATCAAAACATGCTGCCGCGGGTATATGCTCATTGATCAATATTACCGCGCAATGACGGTTGCGCAATGTCCGCATCGTTCGTAGCACTATGTCCGCATCATTTATATCATTCAGTTATTGATAAGCGCTGATCTTTTAATTACGATACTCTTTTTAATGTACATAGGTTAACCCTCTTTGAACGATATCCCCTTAGGTGTTTTATTCAGCATCCTCGGTTTGCTGATTTTTTGCTCGGCTTTCTTCTCTAGCTCTGAAACTGCAATGATGGCACTCAACCGCTACCGGCTAAGACATCTGGAGAAAAAAGGGCACGTAGGAGCCAAGCGCTCTTCGGACCTATTGAGGCGTCCAGATAGGTTAATTGGTGTTATTTTGATTGGTAACAATCTTGCCAATAATTTTGCCGCCGCCTTAACGACCCTAATCGCCCTGAGACTCTACGGCGAAAGCGCTGTATTTTCGGCGAGCGTCCTACTCACGCTAGCCGTACTTATCTTTGCAGAAGTGACACCTAAAACAATCGCGGCTCTCTATCCCGAGCGGGTCGCCTTCCCCTTCAGTATATTGCTTAAACCCCTGCTATTTATACTTTATCCTGCAGTGTGGATCGTCAATCATATTTCAAACAGCCTCGCCAAGCTTTTCGGTGTCGATACACAGAAAATAAACACTAATGACCACCTCCATCCCGATGAATTAAGAACAATTGTTGGCGAGGCCGGCGGTTTGATTCCAGACGATCACCAAGACATGCTGCTCAACATTTTAAATTTAGAAAAGTCCTCGGTAGAAGACATCATGATTCCGCGCAGCGAAGTCAACGGCATCAACTTAGAAGATGATATTAATGCAATCATTAAACAGCTAGAAGAAACTGAGTACACCAGGCTGCCGGTATTTGAGGGCAATATCAACAAGGTCATAGGAATTTTACATCTACGCGCCACTGCCAAACTATTGAGTGATCCAACCCCCTTTACCCACGACAAGATACGCGACCACATTACTGAGCCGTATTTTGTCCCCGAAAGCACATCGCTAAACAAACAGCTTATTAGTTTTAAGAATCATAAACGCAGCATGGCACTCATCGTCGATGAATATGGCGAAATTCAAGGGTTAATTACACTCGCAGATCTGCTCGAAGAAATCGTTGGTGACTTTACAACGGATCTAGCCAATACCCGAGAACCGGACATTACTCCAATAGATAGTGAATGGTATCTCATCGATGGCAGTGCATCGATCCGTGACGTCAATCGCAATCTGTCTTGGGATCTACCAATAGACGGTCCCAAGACACTTAACGGACTGATGATGGAGTATCTCGAAAACATTCCGAAAGGCCAAATTAGCTTCACCATCAACGATTATGTTTTTGAAACCATCAGGCTGTCAAACACTATGATTGAGCGTGCTAAGGTAAAGTTGATCACCGACAGTACCTAATAGAATATAGGTTTGGAAAACATTAGTTGCAACCTTATGATAAAAAAGGATTCACTTTCTTTTCACGCTCAAACGCCTTTAAGATAATTTCTCTTTTTTGTACGCTGGATAGACTACCCCATTGGGTAATCTCACTGGCAGTTCGATAGCAGCCTTTACAAACATCAGCGCTATCTAATGCGCAAATCGACATACACGGGGATGCAACCGCCACTTGTTCTTCCATCGCCTGTTATTCCTGTAGTTTCGTTGTGAATGTCTTGTTAATTGACCTATAGCTTTTACTGCTCGGCGTCAATATCCGATCTTTACGTCACAATATCTTTATATCAACGACTATTTTAACACTTTACTTATTTCCAGAGCTTTTCGGGGGCATGGTGCTCTTTGGGAAAATCGGTCTGAAAACACCGAACTAACAACTCTTTGATAACACCAGCCGTTAGACCCCAGATATCGTAGCCTTGATAGTGATAAGCCGGCGCCCAGCTATGCTTCTTAGCTCTATAAAAAATATCTGTTCTGACACGACGATCAGACACTAGCTCTGTCAGTGGAATCATAAAAATACTATCAATCTCTGCGGGATTGCAAACTAATGACAGTTGCGGCGAGTTAATCACGGCAACAACTGGAACGACTTTAGTATTATTACCGGTATAGATCGTTGGCAATAGACCTAGCACCCTAACATCCTTAGGCTTTAATGAGATCTCTTCTTCTGCCTCGCGCAGAGCAGTAACTAAAGGAAAATTATCCCCCTGCTCCCACATACCTCCCGGAAAGGCAACCTCACCCCCATGATGTCTCATATTGAATGCTCGCTGAGTTAATAACAACGAGATTACACCCTGATCTTGAATCAGCGGCACTAGTATCGCAGCGCAACCCTCGGGATGTGTGGTTTCACCTTGAGTAATATCATCAGTTAAGCCAGAACGGATCAATTCGAGATCAAAGGTCATGGTAAAAAAACAGTAAACTGGTTATAGGAACTATCATGGTTATTTTGTGTTGTTAGCAAGCTCAATCGACTCTTACTTAATTTTGACACACTAAGTGATAAAATACTTCACTCAAAGGCGCGACCAGATAGTTTAGGTTTCATTTCAATAACGATTGATCCCGTAACAACTATCTGCCGGGACCACTGTGTTTGTAGTCGCGGCCTTGTTAAGTTCATCATTTAATCAGTATTAACTGCTGTATTAGGAGGTGAAGGCCCCAAGCTAGCTTAATTGAGATAATAGTTACAACCATGTCTACCTATTCATCTTTTAATCATTCACTTAGACTCGTGCAAGAAGAGCCACGAAGACCCTACAAGAGTTTCATGAAGAACCAGTGACGATAATTATTAACCCTACTCCGGCTAAGCATCGATGACGCCTCCGTGGATTTCGATTTCAAATGGATGCAAACCAGCTCTTTATGCCAGCATGCCCGGAACCGCTTGTTTAAAAATGAGCCCGATAACGCGCAACGCATTGAAGTAACTTCGCGCCCATTTTAAGAAGATCACCACTAGCAACTTTTTTTGGTTGCGGGTCAGACAATAGCAAACACCTTCATCACCGAGATAGCCCAAAAATAATACAACTTACGGTAACGAGTAACTAGACTCAAAAAAAACCAGCCGTATACTAACTTCGTAAATGATAGATAATAACCGACATTGATACGCCAGAGCCTTTAAGCAACGGTGCCGGTATTGTCTTTGTATTTTCATTTTTTACATTCGAAATTTAGCTTATCGATAAATGGCTAGGGGATAACATGAAGTTTTGTAGTATGTGTGGCAGCTCGATTGATAGATTAATTCCCGCCGGAGACAACCGCGAACGCTATGTTTGCAGTGCCGACGAGTGCGGTGAAATTCATTATCAAAACCCCCGGATTATTACCGGCTGCCTACCCATCTACAAGGACCAAATTCTGCTTTGCAAGCGCGCTATAGAACCTCGCTATGGACTGTGGACACTTCCCGCAGGCTTTTTGGAAAATCAAGAAACAACCCAACAAGGTGCCGAGCGTGAGTCAATCGAAGAGGCTAACGCTAACCTCAAGATAAATGAGCTTTATACTATTTTTGATATCCCACATATTAATCAGGTCTATTTCTTTTATCGAGCCGAGCTTCTCGACACTGACTTTAGTGCGGGCATAGAGTCTTTGGATGTTAAACTATTTAGTGTGAAAGACATACCATGGGATGAGTTGGCTTTTCCGGCGATCAAGAAAACGTTGGAGTATTATATTGAAGACAGCCAAAATCAACATTTCAAGTTCAGATCGGAGTTATTAAAGCCTTCGAGGATGAAATAGTAAGCCTTTTCTAGTCTAAGTACCCTCAGCAGAACACGGCTAGGGCTGAACGCAATTTGAGCAACACGCCTGTCCGTGCATCAGTCGCAAGAGGGTGACGGTTTGTGGCTAGCCACTTCACTAATGTTGAAAACGGCGCATCAACGGCAAGCACCTCAGTTTATGTGGGCGCGATACCCTTAACTGTTTTGCCACCGCCGAGATATTCCAGCGCTGTCGCCGTAGCGCGTCAAGCAAGGTCTTTTGTTCCAAGATCGCAGCACTATCCTCCAACGTATTAACAGCCATACATTCAGGTCTCTTCGCCTGCATTGGCATCAACAACGAAGGATTCCCTCATTGATGCGTCAAGCACTCTTGGGGTAAATAGTGCACGGTTATCTCATCGGCTTCACGGATAGCCTCGGCAAAAGTCAGCCTGTTAGCTAGGTGTCGAATATTACCCGGCCACTCATAGGCAAGTAACGCACTCATTGCACCCGCTCGCAATCTTACCTAAAGATTGATTCACTTAAGCAGTGTTTTGATAAGGTAGTGCTTGTCGGTTTGCGCCCTCAGCGCTGGTAATTTTAGATAAGTGTGTCGAGGGGTTTGTTCTGGGCTACTTTATTCAAGGTGAAGTCTGTACTTGTCCATCCCGTGCACTTGTTCAAGAAAGTATCTACGACGCCTTTACGGAACGCGTGTTAGCCAAAACCAAAGCGATTATTCGGGGCAATCCACTTGACACCAAAACAATGGTTGGAGCACAAGCATCCGGTCAACAATATGAAAAGATTCTTGACTATATCGACATCGGTCGCAAAGAAGGCGCAGAGGTCATCATTGGTGGCGAGAAAGAACGCATCAGCGATGAGCTAGATTCTGGCTACTACATTCAGCCAATAATTCTCTTAGGTGAAAACTCTATGCGCGTTTTCCAAGAAGAAATTTTTGGACCCGTGATAGGTGTGACCACCTTTAAAACCGAAGAAGAAGCGGAAGCAATTGCCAATGATAGCCAATTTGGTTTGGGCGCGGGTTTATGGACGCGGGATATGAACCGCTCGTATCGGGTGGGTCGCAAAATTCAAGCGGGCCGCGTGTGGACCAATTGTTATCACTTATACCCAGCGCATGCTGCGTTTGGCGGTTACAAAAAATCGGGTATTAGTCGTGAAAATCATAAAGTGATGCTCGATCATTATCAGCAGACTAAAAACTTGCTGGTAAGTTATGATATTAACCCATTGGGTTTCTTCTAAGCGCTATTAGGCCATGCTTATAGACATTGGGGGCAAGGAGGCCCGCGGGAAGTCAAGCCGGCAGCGACCAGTCTGATTGCGTCGGTCTAAGGCCTAGCAGGCCTTATTGCGCACAAGCGTAGCTGCAACACGACAGACTCCAATTAACCCTGAGGGCGGCTAAGCACTGGTTAGACTTAAATAAACCCTGTCTAATATAAGCTACATTAAATCCTTAAGGTTCACGCTGTTATGTGTTGATTGTTATAACCGCCGGCGGCTCTGACTAAATCAAGCCATGTTTGGGCGGTCGAGGACTATTCGGTTATGACAACTTTTTATTTTTCAATGATAATTAGCTCACCTTAATCTACACCGACCCCCTACCTAATGAGATAGCCGTCTTTTTAGTTATCTGTTATTAAGATAGGCCTAATTTACCTATTTCGATCATCCAAAATAGTTACGTGAAAAAGCGACTAATCATTGTTCACTCATGACTCGTACACACTCGTAGGGATGGCTTGTCACTAAAAAATGGCTGGCTCCTTCAATCTCGTATTGCTTATTATTTGGTATATATCTCCCTAGGTGTTTGCATATTGAGCGCGCAACGGGGTTAGATTGATTGCCGTAGACTAGACGCATCGGGACGGTACAGTGTTTTAAATCGGTCAGCTCACTGTGTGAAACGGAAGTGATGTCCCAGTGGCGGATATTGTTTTGCGTTAACAACTCCATATTTGCTTTAATAAAGCCGGGTAACGCTTTAAAAGCACCTTTACCTCCCCAAAAGTCGATGACTTGAGCACAAGCATAGGGTTTTTGACTGGATGCGTCTTGACGAAATTGAGTCAAAAGATCCTCGACTTGAGCACTCATTATCCGATCTCCAGTACGGTCTAATACCCATGTTGCGGTTGGCTCAAAGAGTGTTACCTGACGCAGATTTAAATTACCTTTGAGTGCTTGGGCTAAGGCAATAGCACCACCGACCGAGTGACCAACTAAGTGAATGGGCTCGGCTGTTAGTAGATTAACTACCTGCGCTAGAATGCCTAGCTCTGTTTCAATAACCGGATCTGAGAAATTAACTAGATCTGGCGCGCCACCGTGGCCTGGAAGTTTAATTGATATACAGCGATTATTTTCAGATAACTGTCCGATCATTTTTTTCCATGTGGAGGTGGTTGCATAAGAGCCATGAATAAATACGATAGGAGCACCACTGCCCTTGTCTTCAAAATAATTGTCGATAATCATCGTTACACCACGTTCTATATTTTAGTGAAATGCTTTTATGTAGCGCCTAAGCTAGTTTATACCCTTCGTCTTTTTTTGATTGAGATGTAAATCATACCTGATTTGACAACGTTAAGTGTATCTCTAGAGATACACTTAAGGACAAGATTTGGACACAAGGCGGGCGTCCGTTTCGCACCAACAACGCACGTGTCACGTCGAGTCAACTGGATGAATAACCGAATCGACGGCATGATTTAGTGAATATATCCATGACACTGAAACTGATGAAATTAATTAAATTAGAACCAATGGCGGCTGTCCACTATTGATCATCGAGACCCACATGGTGAGTTTAACAACTTTGGCCATCGCTAGAATTGGCCGACAGTATTTTTAGATAGCGGTGGTTGCTCTGTCTTTAATCGCCATGCTGGCACTGAAGTTATCGCGAACGAGCATAGTCGCTCTCAATGCATGTTGCAGATAGCCCATCTGGGCGCTAGTGTTGAACAATAGTGCCCGACAATAGTGCTCGAAAAGACTGCTTGGAGATAGGGCTGAGGTAGGCGCCTTAGCACTGTTGCCGAGGCGACCAAAAAGCAAGGTGTCGGTTAGAATCAATTTATATTTTAAGTGGCGTAAATTCATTATGGTTTATTTTTACATTGTCGAAATAGATGCACTGTGTTGCATTTATTTCAATTTACGCAACCCGTTATTTTCTATATGGTGATGTTAAATATTGCTAACCGGTTTTTTCATCATTAAAACCAGTCACATTTTACCAAACGGAATCCACATCATGTCTAACAACTATTTTAATACTCTACCACTGCGTGAGCAGTTGGCTCAGCTTGCCAAATGTCGTTTTATGCACATTTCAGAATTCCCCGACGGTGTTGAAGCACTGAAGGGTAAGAAAATGGTTGTTATCGGTTGTGGTGCTCAAGGTCTAGCCCAGGGCATGAATCTGCGTGACAGTGGCTGTGATGTGTCTTATACCTTACGTCCAGCGGCCATCGCCGAAAAGCGTCAATCTTGGAAAAACGCAACTGAAAATGGCTTTACCGTAGGTACCTATGAAGAGTTGATCCCAACCGCCGACGTGGTTTTGAACCTTACGCCAGACAAACAGCATACCTCTGTTGTTAATGCCATCATGCCGTTGATGAAGCAAGACGCTTGCCTCTCTTATTCACACGGTTTTAACATTGTTGAAGAAGGCATGAAAATTCGCGACGACTTAACTGTCATCATGGTTGCGCCTAAGTGTCCAGGTTCTGAAGTTCGCAACGAGTACGTTCGTGGTTTTGGTGTGCCCACTCTTATTGCTGTGCACGAAGCCAACGATCCTAAAGGTGAAGGTTTGGCTCTGGCTAAAGCTTACGCGGTGGGTACTGGCGGCCATAAAGCTGGCGTCTTGATGTCTTCTTTCATCGCTGAAGTTAAATCTGATTTAATGGGCGAGCAAACTATTTTATGCGGCATGCTGCAGACCGGCTCACTGTTGTGTTTCGACAAGATGATCGAAGAAGGTGTTGACGCAGGTTACGCGTCTAAACTGATCCAATACGGCTGGGAAACCGTCACCGAAGCTTTGAAGTACGGCGGTGTCACCAATATGCTGGATCGTTTGTCTAACCCAGCCAAAATCAAGTGTTTTGATTTAGCCGATGAAATGAAGCAAATCTTACGTCCGCTTTACGACAAGCATCAAGATGACATCATGAACGGCAACTTCTCCAGCTTAATGATGGCAGATTGGGCTAACGACGACGTTAATCTTCTAGGCTGGCGCGCAGAAACAGCAGAAACCGCATTTGAGAAAACGCCCGCTAGCGACGTTGAAATTTCTGAGCAAGAATATTTTGATCACGGTATTTTGATGGTTGCCATGGTTAAAGCCGGCGTTGAATTGGCGTTCGAAACCATGACCGCTGCAGGCATCATTGCTGACTCTGCCTACTATGAGTCGCTGCATGAAACACCACTAATTGCCAACACTATTGCACGCAAAAAATTATATGAGATGAATGCGACTATCTCTGATACCGCTGAGTATGGCTGCTACTTATACAACCACGCGTGCATTCCACTGTTGGCTGATTTTATGAAAGGCCTTAAAAGCGACGTTATTGGTCGCGGCTTGAACCTAGACGATCTAGGTGTTGATAACGCCCGCTTGATCGAGGTCAACACGCAATTGCGCAGCCATCCGGTTGAAGCCATTGGTGCGACGCTTCGTGGTCACATGTCAGATATGAAAAAAATCGTCTAACGATTATTTTCAATCACGACACTGAAAAGGCCGAGATTAAAACCTCGGCTTTTTTTATGCACAATATATCGAATATTTTTAATTGGATTTTTAAATCATGACTCAGCAAGATACTCCTCTCCTCAATATTTGCCTCAATAATTTATGCGTTAATTTTGAAGAGCGTTTTCAATTGCATGACGTCAATTGGCAAATTGAACCGCAGCAACACTGGGTTATTACTGGCACCAATGGCGCGGGAAAATCGGCCTTGGCCGCCGTACTCGCAAAGGTAGGTAATATCACCGCGGGTACAATTGAAGGCCTACCCAAGCAGGTTGCTATTGTCTCATTTGAAGCACAGGCTGAATTGATAGACGCTGAATTAAAAAAAGACGACGCCGACATTATGGACGTCATCAGCGAAGGCACATCAGTTCGCGATATTTTGTTTGAAAATTGCCGCGACTTAGCATTGGCCAAACAACTGAGCGTGAAATTTGATTTGCAAAAGTTAATGGACCGCGCCTTTAGAAAGCTTTCTACGGGAGAATCTCGCAAAGTCATGTTGATTCGCGCACTGGCCAGCAAGCC
>JBLIME010000021.1:0-19419 GCA_047638515.1 Pseudohongiellaceae bacterium | reverse complement strand
GTTCGTTAATGACCGCCGCCATTTTAGGTTTTTACTATGGGATTGCGGGCGCTCTCGCCTATGCCGCCTACTACGCAAGCTTTATTACCGGCGGTAAGATCATCGACCATTTGCGCTTTCAGCATGGGAAAAAAAATATACAGAGTTTCATGCGCGAGCAGTTTGGGGGTATTGGCAGCCACTGCTACAACCTAGTGGTCGTACTACGCCTGCTGAGTGAAGTTTTTTCTAACCTATTGGTGATTGCCTTACTGCTCGAGCAAGTTTTTGGCATCAATGACACCGTCATTCATCTGCTGGCAATGGCCGCTGTGGCGTTGATTACTGCGATCTACTCTATGTTTGGCGGTCTTCGTGCATCTATTCGCACCGATGTACTTCAGGCAATCCTGGTGATTGCAGCACTCGTTATGTTGTTTATGCTGATGTTATTCCATCCGGGCTTTAGCTGGGGTGCCGCGCTAAGTTCATCGCCCGATATTACTAGCCCCGGCTGGGTACTATTAGCCGTCGCCGCCTTGCAAGTGTGGAGCTATCCGCTGCACGACCCGGTGATGATGGATCGAGGCTTTTTAGCAGACAGAAGCGTCACCCGACAATCCTTTAATCTTGCGGCGTGTATATCTATTATTTGCATTTTGATCTTTGCGCTTTTGGGTGTCTTTGCCGGGATCGTTAAAATTGATGATGAACAGATGATACCCACGTTATCGCGTCTATTTGGAGAACCCTACATGATGGCGTTTGTATTTGCGCTGGTCATATCCGCGACGTCAACGCTGGATTCAACTTTTTCGAGCGCCGCTAAACTGGTAGCCGTGGACATGAAACTAATCAAACCAACGCCCGCTAATGGTCGCTGGGTAATGCTTGCATTTTTAATCGGTGGCGGTTCATTTTTACTGCTTGACAGTAAAGACCTTTATGCAGCGGTTGCCGTGAGTGGAACTGCATCGATGTTTTTGGCCCCGGTGATCTTTTTTACTATCTGGGGGAACCGCAATGTGCACAACTGGGCATTAATCACAGCGTTTGTCGCTGCAATTGCTGGAGGTGCCTTGTATATGCTTGAGAGCGCAGCTTATACCAATATATTAGAACCGCTATTTGGATACAGTCACAAATACTCTAAGTTGTTAATTATTTGTATCTGCATACTCATTATTGGCTGCGGTGCCTTTTTTCTCGCACTCAAACCCGTTATCAACAAACCTCTTGACGCTAGATAGTGCCTAATTGAACTAAGAGTATTTTAACGGGCCTATCTTAGCTGTTGGTATCTGGTAGGAATTCATAACGCTCATCTCAAGTCGCATTCAGATCGCCTCTTAGTTTTATTGATGGCCATATGACCCAATCAACTGTTTACTGGTGAACTGGACGTCATAATTTGCAGTAATAAGTCTCGGCTAATCATCTAATGCAGTTTCAAAATCGTGCAGTACGTCCAAGGGTTCATAATCTAGGCCATTAAGCTCTTCATCCCAATTAATTCCAACTAATATTACATCGGTGTGCATGCCCGTTAACCAATCGTCTAAAAATTCTTCTAGGGAAATCGCAATAACTTCATAGCCCTTCCATTCATCCACTCGATGAACCTCTACGAATTCGGGCTGCGACCAGAAAGGTATCACTGTTATATTGTCATGTTTTTCAGAGTCGCATTGTGCCCAACCATCGTCACCTTGTAGACCCCAAACACAACCCATACTGATGGCATCATCAAAAAACTGTTGATAGTTTTTTTGGTCGTCGCCGGTGATTAAAGAAGAATTTTCCATAGTTATTCCTGTCACTTTTCAAGTGTTAGCCTTCTATTTCGTCGCCACAAGTGCAGCACAAGCTTATTAGACAGCTATTGATGCGTGGTGATGCGAGGGGGGTTGTCAGCGGATCATGCGAATACGAGTGTAACAAATATAAAATAACTTTATAAAGTTTTTCAATTGAATAGCTAGTCACCTCAGGCAAAACGGCCTATTGGCTTGCCACCGCGCACACTATTTAGACCTAACTATTATTGAGTCGGTGGGGTGGAGACTGTAAACCGCTGCTGCTTTATCTTATTTTGATCATGACTCTAGCAGTGTGCGGCAACCATGGGGTTCACAACACGCCCTAAAAGCACCCGTCTCGGTGCTTTTAGGGCGTGTTCGTTGCAAACGCTTGCAGCTTACGGAGCGAGAAACTGAAGCTAAAATCAGTCTTACTTCACTTAACAACACAGCAACTGTCTGATCTACATCGACCCGATTGCGACCTTAAGGTTGCGTACGTGCTGTCGACACAGGCCGTCTGAAAACAAACTTGACCGCACAATACTAATGCTCTTATTGTGCGGTCGCTTAAGAATTGAGCTACGGCTTACAAGCTCAACAAGTGTTGCGATGTATCTAACATTCGGTTTGAAAAACCCCATTCATTATCGTACCAAGATAAAACCTTAACTTGATTACCGATTACTTTAGTTTGGTTGATATCAACAATACTAGAGGCTGGATTATGGTTAAAATCAATGCTGACAAGGGGCAAGCTATTAACCTCCATGACATGTTGAAATTTTCCATTACAGGCCTCTATTAATATTTGATTGATCTCTGCGACTGAAGTGTCGCGCTTGGCTTCAAAGGTGAAATCCAACAGCGACACATTAATCTGCGGAACACGTATTGCCAAACCATCTATCTTACCTTTCAACGCAGGAATGACGTCGCCGACTGCCGCCGCCGCACCCGTTTTTGTTGGGATCATCGACTGTGTTGCAGAGCGCGCGCGCAACATGTCATCGTGATAGCTATCGGTAAGACATTGGTCGTTTGTGTAGGCATGAATAGTATTCGCCAAACCTTTTTCAATACCCAAGGCGTCGTGCAATGCACTCACTAAGGGAGCAAGACAATTGGTGGTACAAGAGGCATTTGACAGTACGGTATCGCTAACTGTTAGCGATAAATGATTGACGCCATAGACGATGGTTTTATCGACGTCGGTACCCGGCGCCGATATAATTACTTTTTTTGCACCAGCATCAATGTGCGCGCGCGCCTTGTCGGCGTGGGTAAAAAATCCTGTGCACTCCATGACTAGGTCAATACCTAACTCAGCCCACGGCAAATTTTTTGGGTCGCGTTGATTGTATACTTGGATTTTTATATCATTGATGAACATCGATTGGCCGTCTGCACGCACAGTATCGTTTAAGGTGCCATGCACAGAATCATATTTAAGCAGATGCGCATTAATATCTGACTTACCTAGATCATTAATGGCAACAATTTCAAAATCTAGCGATTGACGGCGTTCAAGCCATGCCCTCACTATGTTGCGACCTATTCTACCAAACCCATTAATAGCTACTTTTTTCATTTTAATTCCTTTCCGTATTGGACCCAAAAATCATCCGCATCGAGCGCGGGTCTCACTTGACGGATATATGCTTCTAATTGTTTCGACGCAGGTAGGTTTTAAATTAAGCTTGATACACAACCATTTTGAAACCCATATTGCGGACTCTAACAGCTGCCTACACCAGCTGTTTTTTACTGCTTGACGGCATCCATCCTAGACCCTCATCTGTCGTAGCTTTAGGCTTATACTCAGCGCCAACATAACCTCGATAGCCCAAGTCACTCAATACTGAAAAAAGGAAAGGGTAGTGTATTTCACCGGCATCAGGCTCCTGCCTGAGAGGCACTGACGCAATTTGCACATGCCCAATAATAGGCAGTAGCTCTTTTAAGCTTAAAGCTAAATTACCTTCCATAATTTGCAGGTGATAGCAGTCGAACATGAGCTTAAGGTTGGGAACATCAACCGTAGCTATAATCTCTGCCGCTTGGGCGGATGTCGATAAAAAATATCCTGGAGCGTCACGATGGTTTAGTGGCTCAATTAAAATGGTAATACCATGCGCTGCCGCCTGCTTAGAGGCATAATGCAGATTATCGACAAACGTCTGTCGTGCCTGTTCGCCACAACTTACACCCGCCATCACATGCACGTTGGGTGTATTAATCGCTTGGGCATAAGCAATGGCCTCATCGATAGCTGCACGTGCCTCCGGCTCTCGTCCAGGCAGTGCCGACAGCCCTTTTTCGCCGGCCTCGACGTCGCCACATTGAGTGTTAAGCCCAACCATCGTCAACCCAGTGGCCCCTAAAGCGGCGTTAATATCAGCTGCTCTATAGCTATAAGGCCAGTGACACTCAACCGCATCAAAGCCTGCACGTGCAGCCGCATGAATCGCCTCAGGTAGTGTTAATTCAGTCCATAAAAAACCAAGATTTGCTGAAAACTTTGTCATTAATCCCACTCAACATTAAATGTTTTGATGATGTCATCTATTTGATTGTGATTGAGCATGGATGGATTCTTGCCGCGCAGCAGCAGCGCCAGCTTTGCCGTCTCTTCAAGCTCCTCAATTGCATAGACCGCAGCTTCAAGTTCTTTTGCGGCGACCACCGGCCCATGATTGGCCAACATAACCGCACAGCGCTTACCTGCGAGGCCTCGAACTGCGTCGCCTATTGCGGGATCACCCGGTATGAAATAAGGTATCAGCTTTACTTTACCCAGTTTCATTATTGAATAGGGTGTCATCGGCGGCAGCATGTTGTCGGGGTCAATATCCGGCAACATAGAATAGGCAACACTGTGCGAGGAATGCAAATGAACCACGGCCCCCGTCGCTGCACGGGTGTCGTAAAAGGCGCTGTGCAAAGACATTTCTTTCGTCGGCTTTAGACCTGCGAGATGCTGCCCGTCCTTACTAAACAAGCTTAGCTCAACAGGGTCTAGTCGACCAAAACACGTTCCCGTTGGCGTGACTAACAGCCCACCATCTTCGGTTCTGGCCGAAATATTACCTGACGAACCACAGGTGTAGCCTCTGTCAAATAACGAGCGTGCAAGCACACAAATATCTTCTCTTAGTTTTGAATCGTTTATCATTGTCTACAGCGACCTCTCTATTTTGAAGATAATGTTTCGGCGGCCTTCTCGAAGAAATTTTCCGCGCCAAAATTGCCCGACTTCAGTGCGATAACAAGCTTAGTGCCGGCTCTTAACGCAGGCACACCCGGGTCAATCTCAGGTCCAATTTCTAATCGAGACAACTCGAGTCCCTCTACAATCGCTCCAGAGGTTTCACCACCAGCGGTGATTAGCTTGGTAACACCTTTGGCGATTAGGGCGCGTGCCACGTCCGCAAATAATTGTTCCAGGGTAGCGGCTATAAAATGTTGTCCGTGCTCGCGCTGTACTGCCTCGACTTGAAGAGGATCGGCGGAGCTATAGGCCAGAGGAATTAGCTGTGCTGAGGCGTCGTGGGACATTAACCAATGACAAACGCCGTCTGCTGTTAACTCTCCAGACAGTACCTTCTCCACATCTATTTTTAAGGCTGGATGCATCTTTATGTGCTGAGCAATTTGCTGGCGAGTCGCAACTGAACAAGAGCCCGAAAGTGCAACACACAAGCCTTGCTCACCACTCCATTGATTTTGCGATTGGCCGATTAATTGCTTTTTGCGAAAATTGTTCGGCAAGCCCTGCGCAATGCCAGAACCACCCGTAATCAGCAATAAATCGGCGCAGGCCTCACCAATAGCGGCAAGATCTTTATCTTGAATGGCATCTACAACAATTAAGCGTTTATTGCGGTTATGCTCAGCCTCGAGCGCGGACAGCACGGCGGCTGAACCCTGCAAGACTTGATCGATTGACACGTGACCAACGTCATATTGAGTTTGTGGCTGTAACCAGCGACGAATGTCCGCATCAATCATCGGTGTTAGCGGATGATGCTGCATGCCGCTTTCATTCAGCAGTGCATCTTTCACAAACAGATGGCCTTGATAAATAGACCGGCCGGCGCCGGGGAAGGCGGGACACATGATCGTGTAATCAGCTCCCAGCTCATTCAACAAACTATCGGTGACGGCACCAATATTACCTTCACATGTAGAATCGAAAGTTGAGCAATATTTAAATAAAAACTGCTGGCAACCTTGCTTTTGCAACCACTTCAGCGCCTCTAATGACAGCAAAACAGCCTCGTTAACGCCTACCGAGCGCGACTTGAGTGCCACCACCCCCGCCTCAATATCAGCGGGAGCGTCGACGGTAGGTACGCCGACGAACTGGACAGTGCGCATACCGTTTTTAGAAAGCGTGTTGGCTAGGTCACTGGAACCTGTGAAATCATCACCGATGCACCCAAGTAACATTACTGCACTCCCGGTAAACTTATATTGGCATTTTGCGCATAAATCTTGGCAACTGCCGCATCGTCTTCGCCGCCTAAACCCGCCTCAGATGCCGCTACAAATTGTTCTAGTGCAGCTGACGTGAGCGGTGCTTTAAATTTAGAATTGTGTGCGATATCGAGCACGATACCTAAATCTTTGGGCCAAATATCGACGGACGACCGCGGACTATAGTCGCCGGTAACAACGTGTGGTGCTCTGTTTTCAAACATCCATGAAGTACCCGCACACTTACTAATTACATCGACAATAGCATCGGCTTTTATACCTTGAGCAATACCGAAAGTCATTGCCTCGGCCATCGCTGCAATATGGACACCGGCCAATAGTTGATTAACGGCTTTCATCGCCGAGCCAGCGCCAGCCTCATCACCCAACTCAAAGACAGTTTCAGCGATATCGTCTAAAACCCTGCGAGCGCCCTTGAAGGCTGCGGACTCTCCCGATGCCATAACCGATAGCTTACCGGCGGCGGCTTTTATAGCCCCACCGGAAATAGGGGCGTCGAGATACAAAAGTTCAGATGCTTTGCATTGCGACGCCATACTTCTCGCGAAAGCTGGTGCGACGGTGGCACAACTGATAATAGTGGCTGAGGACTTCATGTATCCGGCGATACCGTGACTACCAAACAAAACGGACTCGGTTTGTGCTGCATTCAATACAACAATGACTACCACATCTAAACATGGCACTGCAGCGGCAATAGTTTCATTAAAACCACCTTCACTGACAAACTTATCAACCTGAGCACTGACCGTATCGAAGCCCCAGACACTGTGTCCTGCTCGTAATAGAGAGGCTGCTATACCATAGCCCATAGAACCTAAACCAAAGACACCAACGTTCATTATTATCATCCTCTTAAATGACGACTGCAGACTAATTTCACTAGTCATTCATACACTGTCGTGATTACAATTATGGTTATAAACTATAGATTCACTTGTAATTGCGGGATCTTAGTTATTATTATTGGCTGATTAGCCTTTTATTCTGAAAGAATAATGTGTGTTAGCGCTAACATATATATACACACATAAAAAGTCAAGTGCCCGCTATAATCCGTTAACGAGAAGATTAAGGTTACCCAATGACAATCGACAACAATATTGTTCAAAGCTCTGCAATTACAATGAGAGACGTAGCAAGGTTGGCTAATCTAAGCGAAATGACGGTTTCTAGAGTGCTCACCGGCAAGGGTTATTACTCGACAAATGCAGAAAAAAAAGTGTTAGCTGCCGCCGACAGTTTAGGCTATGTGCCCAATCGTCTGGCGGGCTCGCTCGCTAGTAATCGGAGTAATTTAGTGGGGGTGGTCTTACCGACTCTTTCAAATGCCGTCTTTACCGAAGTCATGTCAGGTATCTATGCGGGCTTGGCGGATAGAGGGCTACAACCTGTTTTTGGCATTAGCGAATACTGCAAAGAAAAGGAGGAGCAGCTGGTGAAAGACATGATGACATGGCGTCCAGCCGGAATAATTGTCACTGGACTTGAACACAATAGAAAAACCTCGGCAATGTTGCGCTCGGGCGATCAAAAGGTGGTCGAAATCATCGACGTCGACGGCGATCCTATCTCATCGTGTATTGGCTTATCGCACAAAAAAGCTGGCAAGATAATGGCCGAACACATCATAGCAAGGGGTTACAGCAGGCTCGGCTACATTGGCTCGAATTTGAATCTTGATATTCGAGCGCGCAAACGTAGAGATGAGTTTGTCAGAGTGCTGGAGATGTCAGGGGGCACATTGGTGCATGAACTGATTCCTGAACAAGCCTCCTCGATGCATTTGGGTAGGGCATTAACCGCTGAAATGCTAGCACTGAGTCACGATCTTGACGCCATTTACTACTCCAATGACGATATGGCAGCAGGAGGCTTAATGCACTGCATTGCCGAAAAAATTTCAGTTCCCAATGACATCGCCTTAGCAAGCTTTAACGGTCTTAGCTTTATCGATGCACTGCCACTGAAGATAACGACCGTGCGCTCGCCCCGATTCGAAATAGGTCGCCTCGCGAGTAACCATATTGCCAGTGCCGACTCGATTCAGTCTCGCAGCGAGAACCCACACAGCATGACGATCGAGCTTAACCTTATTCTGGACGCAGGCGACACCACATAATCAGCTACTCATCTTCATGTGTTTTTAACCTCTACTTTTATTATCGAGACAAGTCATTTTTACTTGCAAGCAGTTGTGGTTGTTCGATATGATCAGCGGGTATGTGTTAGCGCAAACACTTTTAAACTCTACTGGAGGGAAGCGAATCTGACATGCAGTGATCCAAAAGCGATCCTTCACCGAATCGAATTCCACAGTCAAAGTGCTCATCTAGGACGGATGCGGGTACTAGTTACCATTACAATAATAAAGCTGAGCATTCTATGTCCATCAACAGCATTGCCATAGTGGCACACGACAACAAGAAGAAAGAGTTGATTGAATGGGTCAAAACTAATATTGACACCTTATCCACTATGGACATTTATGCAACTGGCACGACAGGAAAATTAATCGCTGAAGTGTTTGGGGATGATAAAAATATCAACTCCTTACTGAGCGGCCCACTCGGTGGAGATCAGCAGATAGGTGCAAAAATCGCCGAGGGTACCATCGAGATGTTGATTTTTTTCTGGGATCCTCTGGAAGCCATGCCCCACGACCCAGACATCAAAGCTTTGCTGCGCATTGCAGTAGTCTGGAATATACCTTTGGCCTGCAATCAGGCAAGCGCAGACTATCTTATTCAGTCCCCACTGATTAAACAGCCCTATTTTGATCAGCCACCTGACTTCTCGGCTTACAATAATCGGGCAATCTAGTGTTGCTTTGACCACTCATAACTAAAAATGACTTCGGTGAAGGCATTATTAATAATATAAAAACGTATTCACACACAAGAAAAAAAAGTGATTTAACAACATTCGTTAACAACTTTATCGGTTGATTAGGAGCAGCAATGACTCATACTTTACTCAAGCCTAGGCGCATATCGACAACTATCGCACTGAAGCACAGACCTGATTTACTATCCGCTCTGTCGCCATCGCAGGGTGCGCTTCTATGAAAATTTTAATTACTGGCGCCGGTGGTTTTTTAGGTAAAAAACTCATTCACCAATTGTTATCTGAACCCCAATTTAATATTAATGGCAAAAGTGTGGACGTTAGCCACATATATGCAGCCGACTTGCATGCCAACATGTTGGATGAGTTAACGTCGCTATCCGACAAGATTACCGCCGTTATCGGCGATCTTAGCGAACCCTCGGTCTTGGAGTCGATTCAAAATATTCAGCCTGAAATTATTGTTCACTTAGCAGCAATAGTCAGCAGTGCCGCAGAACAAAATTTTGATTTGGGCTTAGCGGTCAATCTCCATGTCACCGAGCATTTAATTAAATGCTGTCGGCAGTTTCAAGTGCCGCCTATTTTTATCTTCTCCTCATCGTTGGCTGTTTTTGGCTGCGACGACAAGGGTGGTAATCAGGTGATTAATGACGACCATCTACCGTCGCCCAGATCGTCTTACGGAACCCAAAAAGTAATGGGTGAGTACCTAGTCGGCGACGCTACCCGCAAGGGTTTTATTCGCGGCCGGAGCCTACGTTTCCCGACTATCTCTGTACGCCCAGGCAAGCCCAATAAAGCAGCGTCTAGTTTTGCTAGCGGAATTATTCGAGAGCCTTTGGCCGGCGACGTGGCTATTTTACCGGTTCCTCGCGACTTAAGATTGTTTTTAGCTTCGCCAAAGTCTGCTATTAACGCCATCATTCACGCCATTGCTTTGCCTCAAGAACAATTAGATGGACACACAACGATTACCTTACCGGGACTTTCTATCACTGTAGATGAAATGATAAAAAGCCTAAGTAAAATTGCAGGCCCAGAGGCTGCAGCACTTATTCAAGACGTACCCGACGCAGAAATTCAAGCAATAGTAGCCACTTGGCCGAGTGAAATAATCACTAGCCGCGCACTAGCTCTTGGATTTGAAGCCGACGGCAATTTTGAAGAACTAGTACATAGCTACATGAACGACAATATCGTAGCGACGTCAACTAAAGCGTAGTAATTATTTATTTCAAATATATAAAAAGGATAAGATAATGAAAAATAAAATACATATGTTAGCTCTTTCAGTAGCAATGGTGTTTTCGATAAATACACATGCAGCTAAGCAACTCGTAGTGGGTCATGTACTCAGCGAGACTTCTCACTATGGTGTTGGCGCCGAAGCTTTTGTAAAGACCTTAAGTGAAGCTTCAAATGGCGAGTGGACTGGGCGTCAAGCAGCAGCGGGATCACTGGGTGGTGAGCGAGACATGATCGAAGGTCTACAAATTGGATCTGTCGACTTGGTGATTACCTCTACGGGCCCTCTAGGTAACTTTGTACCCGAAGTCTATGTGCTAGATTTACCTTTTCTATTTCGCGATTACGATCATGCTCGTACGACGCTAGATGGCAATGTAGGTATGGAGCTTTTGAACAAAATGGGCGATCATGATCTAGTGGGACTAGCATGGTCAGAAAACGGTTTTCGCCATGTAACTAATTCAAAACGCGAAGTCAAAACACCTGACGATCTTCAAGGCTTAAAGTTGCGCACCATGCAGAACAAAGTCCACATGGCAGCCTTCAGTGGTATGGGTGCTTCACCAACCCCAATGGCCTTTCCTGAGCTATTCAGCGCACTGCAGCAAGGTGTCGTAGATGGTCAAGAGAATCCGGTCACCGTTATCTCTTCATCGAAGTTTTGGGAAGTTCAAAAGTACGTTAGCTTAACTGGTCACGTCTACTCACCAGCAATCATTCTTGCTTCGCCTTCTCTTTGGAGCAACTTGTCTGATGAAGAAAAGACTTGGTTTGAAGCGGCAAGTAAAGCCTCTGCTGCAGCAACTCGCGCCGAAGTTAACCGCCTTGAAAATGATGGTATAGCACTGTTGCGTTCTAACGGTATGACGGTCTCAACAGACATCGACAAAGGCCCTTTCGCGACTCTTGCAAAACCCTCTTACGCTGTATTTACAGACAAATATGGTACTGAGTTAGTTGATAAAATTTTAGCTATAAAATAATTATTCTTTAAGGTCTACGACCACTGGAGCGTGCTTACACACAAGTAAGCTCCAGTTATTTAGTTCCCCTTTTAAATAACACCTCTCAGTAAGTTACTCTTTCGTTATATGAGGATTTGAATCGTGACGACGATATTAAAATTTGAACGTATGGCAACGCAAATTGCTTTTTTCCTAGCCATTGTATTTTTGTGTATTGCAGCGTCGTTCGCGTTATATCAAGTACTCACCCGGTTTGTGTTTGATAACCCCTCTACCTGGTCCGAAACCGTTATACGTTCATCTATGATTTGGGCCGTTTTTTTAGGAGTCTCAGCTGCGTATCGCGATGGCGCAATGATCTCCGTAGAAATTATTCAGACAAAGTTACCAAAACGTCTGGGACTATCTCTCTATGTTTTAGCTAACTTCTTGTCACTTTTGTTTTTTACTGTTTTATTTTGGCAGGGCTACCAGATGACTTTACGTGTTATACCCCAAGAGCTTGATGGACTCCCGATTTCCATTGCCTGGGCTTATGCCGCATTGCCAGCCGGCACTTTATTTACGCTAATAGCAATAGTAGGTTGTATCCTACGAGTGCTTCAAGCAGGTCAATTACCATCCGCCCCAATCGAGCCTAAACCATGAATGCAGCCATTGCAGTCTCACTCGTTATATTCTTTTTAATGGGAGTACCCATTGCCGTTTCAATCGGCCTATCCGCTATTGTTGGCATTGAAACAGAAGGCCGACTGCCTTTGTTACTGATTGCACAGCGGATGTTTGTAGGACTCGATAGCTTTCCGCTGATGGCAATACCCCTATTTATCCTTGCAGGCAACTTAATGTCTGCCAGTGGTATTTCTTTGCGACTCGTCAACTTGGCAAAAGCCTGTGTGGGAAGTATTCAAGGTGGCTTAGCCTGCTCCTGCGTTCTGACCTGTCTTATGTTTGCCTCGGTTTCGGGATCGAGTGTGGCAACAACATTTGCTATTGGCTCTATTTTAATTCCAGCCATGGTCCGACACGGGTACCCTAAACCCTTCGCCGCCTCAATTCAGGCAAGCTCGGCGGAGCTAGGAGTTTTAATCCCGCCCTCAATCCCTTTAATTCTTTACGGGGTGTCTACAGATACATCTATCGGCAAGTTATTTCTTGCTGGCTTAGGGCCCGGGTTATTGGTGGCTACGGCACTGATTGCACTAGTCATCGTTATCTGTCGGTTGCGCGGACTAGGACTCAACGACAGTGAAGAGACAACCAAGCTCAATTCGGCACTATGGGCTGCACTACCAGCATTAGTCGTGCCGTTCGTCATTATAGGCGGCATTTACTCGGGTATTTTTACACCTACCGAGGCATCTGCGGTGGCGGTTGCCAGCGCAATTATTATCGGCATGGGGTGCTATCGAGAACTAAAACTTAAAGACTTTCCTGCAGTGCTTAGAAAAACGATGGTGTCTTCTGCAGCGATCATGTTAATTATTTCTGCAGCCGCTTTATTCTCGTTCTTAATTTCACGTTCTGGCTTACCGGCCGAGATTGCACAGTGGTTTTCATCCGTTTTTGATAGCAAGATGTCGTTTTTATTAGCTGTTAATGTGTTGCTGCTAGTAGTCGGAATGTTTATTGAAACCTCCGCTGCTATTTTAATCCTAGCCCCCATACTAACACCCATCGCAATGCAGTTTGGTGTGAACCCCGTTCACTTTGGTCTAATTATTGTGGTCAACCTAGCCTTAGGCATGATCACACCGCCACTAGGTGTGAACTTGTTCGCAGCATGCTCTGTGGCTAAGATCTCCTTAGAAAAAATAATTCCGCAACTAGTGTGGTTTGTACTGACAATCATTATATGTCTACTGTTGATCACCTATATTCCGGCTATAAGTTTGTTTCCGGTAGAATTGTTTTATGGCAGCAGCTAATTTAGCTGCTGTAACTATTGCTCTTAATTTCGCTGTGAAGTGAAAGCAGAATTAATTGCTGAGTTCCCTGACAACGTAAAATCAAGTTGCGAGGGACTTGGCAATCGATAGGTGCACAGTTGCGGCTAGGGAAGTTGAAGTGCAAAACTTACAGGGAAGACTGATCACTTCAAATGAGAAAAGTTAAGAACATATACTGGACAATAGCGGACATGCTTATGCTTTTACAGCGATGAAGCCATCGGTGATAGTGTTGTTATCTTGCGGATCTGCCGTTATATCAAGCTTTCGTTTAATCAATTCATAACTCGATGACTGCCAACATGATGCTGACAGCTTTTGACGAAATGGAGAATTTGTTTGAGTAGCTTAACGTTTAAACAAGTGACAATCTAGGGTAACTAAAGCCGTCTGCGCCTAAATTCAGTAAGCTTTTATGAAGACAACATGATGTCTTTTCATCACACAAGTCTAGTGTGGCTGATTAACTGGAACCCTTCACTAAGCTTTAGAAGCTCGTTCATCTTATCTGCGAGCATCGGTACGGATTAACTCATTATCAGCCAATAATTAGTTAATCCATGGGCATTTTTAGTCGCTACATTTCTTTTGTGCGCATAATCTTAAACTTAGCTAATGTCTGCCAAGTTACCACTGCTTTCTAACCAGGATTTTCTATCAGCCGCACGTTTTTTAGCAAGCAACATATCAAGCATTTGATGGGCGCCTTCGGCATCGTCTAGGGTCAATGCAACGAGCCGACGAGTGTCTGGATCCATAGTGGTCTCGCGCAGCTGAAGCGGGTTCATTTCGCCCAAGCCCTTGAATCGCTGAACATTTATTTTGCCTTTTTTGCCCTCAGCCTCTAGACGATCCATCACACCTTGTTTCTCGCTATCGTCAAGTGCGTAGTAGACGTCGTTACCGATATCAATACGATAAAGTGGTGGCATAGCAACGTAGATATGGCCATTTTTGACGAGTGCAGGAAAGTGCCGTAGGAACAGGGCACACAGTAAGGTCGCAATATGTAGGCCGTCAGAGTCGGCATCAGCGAGAATGCATACCTTGTGGTAACGCAGTTTGTCTAAGTTATCAACGGCGGGATCTATACCAAGAGCGACCGAAATGTCGTGTACCTCTTGGCTTGCTAATATCTCACTACTGTCAACTTCCCAAGTATTTAGAATTTTACCGCGCAGTGGCATAATTGCTTGAAACTCACGATTACGCGCTTGCTTTGCAGAGCCCCCTGCCGAGTCACCTTCCACTAAAAATATTTCAGAACGCTCGGGTTCAGCGCTAGAACAATCCGCTAACTTGCCGGGTAATTGTGGACCTTGCGTGATTTTTTTACGGGCTACTTTTTTGCTACTGCGCACACGTTTTTGAGCATTGCCAATGCAGTAGTCAGCCAGCGCATCCCCTTCTTCTGTATGCTGATTAAGCCACAGACTAAAGGCGTCTTTTACAACGCCTGAAACAAAGGCTGCAGCTTCTCTCGACGACAGACGCTCTTTGGTTTGACCCGAAAACTGCGGATCTAGTAACTTAGAGCTGAGAATATAACAGCAGTTGGCCCAAATATCATCGGGGGCTAGCTTAATACCGCGGGGCAATAAATTTCTAAATTCACAATACTCGCGCATAGCATCTAGGAGACCAGAGCGAAGACCATTAACATGGGTGCCGCCTTGAGATGTGGGGATTAAGTTAACATAACTTTCCTGAGTGACCTCGCCGCCCTCGGGCAGCCATTGCAAGGCCCAATCAACACCTCCCGAGCTTGTTTTAAAAGAACCTGTAAACGGATCAGCTGGTAATAACTCCCAGCCAAGTGTTGCACCCATTAGGTAATCTTTGAGGCCATCTTTATAAAACCACTCGTCAATATCACCAGTAGCTTCGTCTTTAAAGGTGACTTTTAGGCCAGGGCACAAAACTGCTTTTGCACGCAACACATGCCGCAGTCGCGAAAGAGAGAATTTATGCGAGTCAAAATAACCTGCCTCTGGTGTAAAAGTTACCGCGGTGCCGGTGTTGCGTCTTCCACAAGTATCAATCTCTTTTAACGGATGCGTCAGATCTCCGTGAGCAAAAGCGATTTCATAAACTTTGCCATCGCGCTTAATAGTGACAATTAATTTTTTAGATAAGGCATTAACAACACTGACACCAACGCCGTGGAGTCCACCAGAAAATTCATAATTCTTATTAGAAAACTTACCCCCAGCATGAAGTGTGGAAAGTATGACTTCTACGCCTGGCTTTTTCTGTTCGGGATGCATATCCACGGGCATGCCACGGCCGTCGTCACTGACGGTGACCGACTGGTCTTTATGTAGGATAACATCGATAGTTTTTGCATAACCTGCCAACGCTTCATCGACGCTATTATCAATAATTTCCTGCGCCAGATGGTTGGGTCGAGTTGTCTCGGTATACATGCCTGGACGTTTTTTAACGGGATCTAAACCCGTTAGTACTTCAATATCTTCTGCTGAGTAATTGCTCATTCATAACCTGCTGTTATTATCGATATGCTCTGTTTTAAAAATATTACTTAACAAATTTATTTTCAAAAAAATTTATTATTTGTGGAATAAAACCCTCGAAGTTCTGGAAGCTATGATCACCCCCTTGCTCTATAGTTTGATGACAGCCCTTGTAGCGCTCTCGAGACAAGCGATAATCGAGTGTTTCATCGTCTGTTTGCGCCAATAACCAATAATTTTCTAAGTTGGCGAGCTTACTCACTTTAAAAGATAAAAGGTCGCTAAAATCCTTTACATCGAGTCGATAAGTATCGGCGTGATGATAGTTTTGTAACTCTATATTCAAGTAACTAGGCATTAGCTCATCAATATCGACGGCAGGATTAATTAACACGGCTTGCAGGCAATAACGCTCAGCTAACCATGTTGCCCAAAAGCCGCCGAGGGAACTTCCCACAAGATATATTGGCAGCTTACTTTCATCGCCAGTATCGCGGTCGATAGCATCCACTAAAGCCTCGAGAATAGTTGCGCACGAGTTAGGGTAGGGCGGTAACTGAGGGCAACAATAGGTGATGTCGGGGCGATGCAACTGTAACCACTGTTGCATGCTTTGAGCTTTTGCAGACCTTGGAGAGCTTAAGAAACCATGAATATAAATAAGTGTTGCCATCACCGAAATTGTAACTAAGGCTTACCTAATTGGCTACCAGATTATCCTTTATTGAAACAATAGCTTCAAATACTCTCGCCGGAGCGATCTTGAAGGGGCCGTACATGACATCAAGCTGACGATAGAATTCATGATAACTTGAAGTAGGTGCTAGCCACACTTGTTTACAATCATCAAAACTACCGACCAGCATCTTTTTTTCAGCTGTGATTCACTCTTGTCGGAGTTAGTACCAATGGCTATCTGATATAAAGTTAATGCCGTAACCTCGATCGCTAGCGTGCTCGACACCTACTTTTAAAGCGCCATCGTTATATCATTCTAACCATTGATAACCGAGCCTCGTATCTTCAACAACAAACTCATTATTGTTTGACATAAAATCAATACACCTAGAGGGCGTCGATAGTCGACGCACGCCGTTGCAATAATCGCCAAATTCTTGATGGACATGATCCCATAGGATGCTTCTAATATTTTCGTAAAAATTTTGAATGAGACAACGATCTATCCGCTAACTATTCATGGACAATGGCTGATGACGATGATGATGGGTAATACGTATATAGGTGTCTTGTTGCTGTTCTAAAGCATCGATTAAGTAGCTCAACACTGACGCCAATAAATTACTATGAATCTGATCTACAACCTCTAAATCTAGTCAAGTGGTTACCCAGTGACGCTAACCGTAAGCTGATTCATAGCTTTTTTTATAATAGCCTGCATCACCTTTACACTGTCATAGTTAGCAGGCAGCCATGCCATTGGAGCCGACAAATTCCTCGACACTAAATCTATACGGCGTCGATTCCGTGCCGATTGACAATGTCTCCGATGGCCAGCAAGAGAGCAATTTTGGGCTGCTGTCGTTTTACCAAATTCACCATCTCTGACATTCATTGACTTATGCACATTCATATTGCATAGCGTGAATTTATCGTTATATCGGCATTGGTTGTATTTTGAGGCCAGCTCTGCGAATATCGTGTGGAACTAATTTTTGAAGTTAGCTATTTACGTTGCTATCACGTTTTATTTGGAGGCTACCTTTCAACTAATAGTCAATCGAGGTGCTATATGGATGAAGAAACAAGTAGTGTCACAATAAGTTTTATTCGTTCTAATTTTGAGCTTTTAAGTCCTTCTTTTTAGCGATAGCTAAACACTCATAACCTTATAGGCAACTCGCCCCTTCACCAAACAGAACCCAATCAGCTCACTCAAAAACTGATTCAACTGTGCTTTTTCATCGCGCTGATGCATCTGTTGGTTAGGGTATTCGTGTCGTGCCGCAAACTGACGACATCCCCTCGAGGAGACGACTTCAGCTAGCTGCGCATCGTGATATAACCTCACGTCTAGTGAATAAGATGCCAGCACCGCTAGCAAATTGTTATCACTGTCGGTAGGGTTGATTGGCTCGTCGACGCCAGCGTCACTGACGACCAAAGCGCTTGGAGTAACACCGACATTTATCATGGTGGTATATTTTGCGATTTCGGCGATAACGATACACAACTCGAGACCTTTAGTTTCTGCCTTGTCATTAAAGCCGCTGATGGCGTAGCGCCATTGCTGGGCAGGAGCTTCATCTCGATTTTTTTGCAAATTAGGCATCAATTTCAAGATACGATGATAGTTACCCTCACAAACCGCAAGATGCTTTGGTAAATCCACGATATAACGCGCTTTAGGTCGATCCTTCATTGTATTAACTTCTTTGTCATAATCATGGTTAGTCTCTTGCTCATCGCCGCGTTTAATTTTTTCAGTAGGCTATATTAGCCATATGACCCATCTATGTGACTAATCCCTAGTGTTAATTTTATCTCTGTTAATGAACAGCCATTGCAGACAAATTAGTGTGGCGGCATTATTAAAACGTCCACCATATAAATCATCAAAGACAATCTGTTCAGGTAAAACTAGCACTCGAATATCCTCGTGCTCACCTGCCAGACCGTGCACGCCTTCGACTCGAGTTAGGTCACCGAGAGCACAATACAGTACTAAGGTCTCATCGGTTCCACCTGGGCTAGTAAAATATTGACAGATTGGCAACAGTTTGGCGGGCACCATACCCGCTTCTTCGAGTAGCTCGCGTAAAATAACAGCTTCTGGGGTCTCACCCGGCTCTGTCATTCCGGCTACCACTTCATAGAGCCATGGGCTGTCGACTGCAGCACTGGCAGTGTTGTGAGGCGAACTCGTCACCTTTGCAGTATTATTTAAGGGGGGTGCTTTGATGCTATCTTTACCGTTATCCACAACAGCATCAGAATCACCTATAACCGACTCGATTAACGCCTCTTCACCCAAAGCAAGCTTATTCAATGCACCGACTCTGAACTGCTCGATAAGGCCAATCAAGTGGTTATCTGGGTCATACATAACTGCCGCTACCGCTTGACCACGAACAAATATCTCCCGCGAGATTGTGGGAGTCCAACCACCTTCGAACAGACGGTGCCGCAACTGCAGTTTTTTCATTTTAAAGAAGCCTTGGTAGACGATATCTCGACCCACGACCTCTACATCTTTATTTGTGAAAGAAGATTTATACATTTTTTGAGGTGACATTCTTTAACCTATCCCTAATCAAGTATCGACGGTTACATCGTAAAAAGATAACATCATTAGATATTACTAAGAATTATCCTTAACCCTACTACCGACTTGTAAAAAACTATGAAACTCAATTTCAACTTTTACGCCATCACAGCCTTTTGTCTGTTAAATGCTCAAGCGCTGCATAGTCAATCATTAACGCAAATATACGACCTAGCCAAGACAAATGACTTACAGTATCAAGCTAACATCGCTCAATTTAATGCCAACAAAGAAATAGAAGCGATTAGTCGCGCTGGGCTACTGCCGCAAATATCGGGTAATGCCTCTTTTAGCGCTGCTGAGACCGACACGTCGACTTCACCCTCGAATGCTACTTCATCTCCTAGTGATGGTACAGCAACAGCAGATTCT
>JBLIME010000020.1:0-20282 GCA_047638515.1 Pseudohongiellaceae bacterium | reverse complement strand
TACGGATTTTAAACTAATAAGGTTATTTAGTATGATTATATAGTGAGAATATGCTGTTTAGTTCTTTCTAGGCAACAAATTTTAGGTGCAATAAGGAAGCGTTATTTGTGATCTTTCGCTGTTAAGACCGACGCTATCCACCGTTCACTGCAACCAGTGTTTTATATAATAACTTTTAATAACAATATGGTTAAACATTATGAAGAAAACAATCACGATATTATCGCTAGCGATTGCGGCAACTGCCGCATCGATGAGCAGCCTCGCCGCCGACAAGCCCATAAAATGGCGCCTGGCTGAAACTTGGCCAACTAACTTCCCAATTTTCGGAGACGTGTCGAAGACTATGGCCGACAACGTTGAGAAGATGTCAAACGGTCGTCTATTAATTACCATCGATTCAAAGAACAAGCACAAAGCAGCACTGGGTATTTTTGATTTTGTTAAAGCTGGACAGTACCAGATGGGGCACTCTGCCTCCTACTATTGGAAAGGTAAAGATATCAACACTTTATTCTTTACAACTATGCCGTTTGGCATGATCGCCGCTGAACAATATGCTTGGTATTACTTTGGTGGCGGCCAAGAGCTAGCGGCAAAAGTCTATGGCGAATACGGCGTACGTCAGTATCCAGGTGGTAACACTGGTAATCAAATGGGTGGCTGGTTCAAAAAAGAGATCAATAGCGTCGAAGACCTTCAAGGTCTGAAAATGCGCATTCCTGGCTTTGCCGGCGATGTGTTATCTAAATTAGGCGCGAAGCCAACAAATATCCCAGCGGGCGAGCTATATACTGCCCTTGAGCGCAATACCATTGACGCACTCGAATGGGTTGGTCCGTCATTGGACTTACGTATGGGCTTTCATAAAATTGCACCTTACTACTACACTGGTTGGCATGAGCCGGCAACTGAGTTGCAGTTTTTGGTAAATGAAAAAGCCTTTGCTAAGCTACCAGCCGATCTTCAGGTGATATTAGAAGTTGCCATGAAAGAAGCTGCTTTCCAAATGACAGCACAGTCCTATCATGAAAGTGGCGAGAACTGGTCAACCATTCAGAAAGATTTCCCCGATGTTAAAGTGAAAACTTTCCCACCGGTTGTTATGGATGCTTTACGCAAAGCCAACGACGAGCTATTAGCTGAATTCGAAGCTAAAGGTGGATTAACCGCAGAAATCATCAAATCTCAGCGCGATTATCAAGCAAAATCACGCGCCTGGACTGCTATTTCTGACAAGGCCTACCTCAACAGCAACTGATGCTCTTTATTCAAGTTGCTAGTTATTAGACCTTCTTGCTCGTGAGTATTCACTAGCACTCATATCATAAGCCCAGCCTTCGCCTTTAAACACAAAGTTAAGGCTGTGCTTATGTAAAAAAATAATAAGACTGATAACATCGTACTATTTTTACAAACTCCATGCTCATTAGGTTCTATGGGGATAAGTAGTTGAGAGCCCCTCAGGATTAGAGATAAAATGAAATCAACTCTCCGTTTTTTAAACAAGATTATTGATGTCGTTGGCTGGATTTGCGTTATTGCACTTTTGCTGATGATAGTGAATGTATTTATTGACGTTTTTGTGCGTTACCTGGTTATCGACTTGGTAAAATATTTTGACATTTACCTATGGTACGACAAGCACTTTGCTTGGCTCGGCGGCATTGGCATGCAAGAGCTAGAATGGCATTGGTTCTCGGTAATGTTTTTAATGGGCTTGGGCTATACACTGCGTGAGAATGGCCATGTTCGCGTCGACGTTATTTACGATACCTTTCCCGAAAAGAAAAAATCATGGGTCAACTTAATAGGTGCACTCGTGTTTGCACTTCCTTTTTGTTCCCTAATCGTCTTCTACGGTTGGGACTTTTTCTTCAGTGCTTTTGAGAGCCAAGAAAATAAGGGTGATCCCGGCAGCCTCCCGCGTCTCTGGCCGGTGAAATTAGTTATTCCCGTGTCGTTTGCGTTTTTGATGCTGAGCATTGTTGCCGTTATGATCAAAGAATACCTCGTTATTACGGATCAATACGATGATATGAAAAACGACCAAAATAGTTTAGATAAGCAGACAGCTGGAGCGCCAAAATGATTGGTATTTATTTATTTATTTTTGCACTTGTTGCTTTATTTATCGGCTATCCCGTTGCGCTAACTTTTGCCGGCTTGTCGCTACTGGTTGGTTTCTGGATCGAAGGGGTTAGTTTATTTGAATTTATGCCCTATCGTCTTTATTCCATTATGGGTAACACTATTTTAATGGCGATTCCGATGTTTATTTTTATGGGAATCGTGTTGCAGAAATCAGGACTCGCCGAGCGCTTATTAGAATCGATGGGACGCCTGTTTGGTAGTCGCCCCGGCGGCGTTGCTGTCTCAACGATTATTGTTGGTGCATTTTTAGCGGCATCTACCGGTGTGGTTGGTGCAAGTGTCGTGGCAATGGGTGTTATATCACTGCCGGTGATGCTCAAATACGGTTACGACGAACGCTTAGCAACAGGCACTATTTGTGCGGCTGGAACCCTTGGGCAAATCATTCCGCCATCGATCATCTTAATTATTCTTGGCGATGTGATGGGTGTGCCGGTTGGTGACTTGTTCCAAGCCGCGGTGATCCCAGGCCTCGCCCTTATCGTTATGTATCTAATTTATGTCATTGTTATCACACAAAGGCATCCGGAAAGAGCGCCGCCAATCCCCAGCGATAGCGAAAATACCTACGAGCTGATATGCGATGCCTTAATCAATATTATTCCACCTCTACTACTTATCGTCATTGTTTTAGGCTCAATATTAACTGGGATCGCAACACCGACAGAATCCTCTGCACTGGGAGCGATCGGTGCTTTAGTTCTTGCCAAATTCTACGGCAAACTAAACTTGAGCATGATCGGAGACAGCGGTAAAGAGACCGTAAAAGTAACCTCTATGGTGTTTGCCGTGCTTATCGGTGCCACTGCCTTCGCAATGATATTCACCTATTCTGGTGGCGATCTTATCGTCGAAGAGTTTATGACAGGTCTGCCGGGTGAGAAATGGGCTTTTATTGGGTTATCGATGTTGGCGATATTTATTCTTGGATTCTTTATCGACTTTGTAGAAATTGCATTTATCATCGTACCGATTCTGGCACCTATCGCCGAGGTAATGGGTCTGAACATGGTTTGGTTTGCCATCTTAATTGCCATGAACCTGCAGTCTTCGTTCATGACACCTCCTTTTGGTTTCAGTCTATTTTATCTTAAGGGCGTTGCACCCCCCAGCATAAAAACAACAACTATTTACAAAGGCGTTATTCCTTTTATCCTGATCCAGTTGTTCTTGGTCATATTGCTGGTTTTATTCCCAGAATATTTGGGTTTCAGCTAAACCTTGCCTAAGTCATCCTGATAACTTGATATAGAACCTACTCGTTTTTCAATAAATCAGAGACTTATATTAGTCTCTGACTTACAATTTATTTATTGTAAATATTAAATGAGGTTTTAGAATGAATGAACTCTGGTCAAACAGTATCGAATTAATGCTCTTGGGAATGGGCTCCGTTTTTAGTTTTTTAGCGCTTTTAGTCATAGGCGTCATTACTATGTCTGCGCTCATCAATCGATTTAGTCCGCAAGTCACCCATTTTGGTAAAGCTAATCAGTCCAAAACAGCTCTTGTAGAAACAGAAGTCGCAGCAGTGGCTGCCGCAGCCTGGGCCGCCGTCCGCGCGCCATCTTCTAAGCCGGCGAAAAAATTGTAATTAATGGATTGAAAATGAGAGTCTATCTGTGACTAGTGACACCTCCACTAAACCTGTTTTAATCACCGATGTGGTTCTACGCGACGGACATCAGTCACTGTTCGCCACACGGCTGCGGCTAGACGATATGCTACCTATTGCTGCAAAGTTGGACCAAATCGGTTACTGGTCACTAGAGTCTTGGGGTGGCGCGACTTTTGACTCCTGCATTCGCTATCTAGGCGAAGATCCATGGGAACGTATTCGCGAACTAAAAAAAGCCATGCCCAACACCCGCCAACAGATGTTGATACGCGGTCAGAACCTATTGGGTTATCGACATTATGCCGATGATGTCGTCGAAAAATTTGTCGCGCGCGCCGTGATTAACGGCGTCGACGTATTTCGTATTTTTGATGCGATGAATGATCCGCGCAACCTAACAACCACAATGGCCGCTGTTAAAAAGCAAGGCGCTCATGCTCAGGGTACGCTCTCCTACACCACGAGCCCCGTGCACAACAAACAAAGCTGGCTCGACTTGGCACGCACCATAGAGGATATGGGTGCCGACTCGCTTGCAATCAAAGATATGGCAGGTATCTTAACACCTTACGATGCTTTTAATCTTGTGTCAGAACTCAAAAAATCGCTATCAATTCCTATTGCACTTCATGCCCACGCCACCGCCGGCCTGTCGTCGATGACTATTTTAAAGGCCATTGAGGCGGGCATTGACCACGTTGATACCTCTATTTCGTCGATGTCGATGACCTACGGGCACTCACCCACCGAATCTATTGTTGCTGCACTTGCAGGTACACCGAGAGATCCGGGGCTTGATCTGGTACAACTTGAGGAAATAGCCACTTACTTCCGCGAGGTTCGAAAAAAATATGCGAGTTTTGAAGGCACCTTGCGCGGAGTTGATTCACGTATTTTAATTGCTCAAGTACCCGGCGGCATGCTCACCAACATGGAAAGCCAACTCAAGGAGCAAGGTGCTAGCGATAAGTTCGATGAGGTCTTAAAGGAAATACCACGGGTGCGTGAAGATCTTGGTTTTATTCCACTGGTGACACCAACATCTCAAATAGTTGGCAGTCAGGCGGTATTAAATGTGCTGACGGGAGAGCGTTACAAAAGCATCTCGAAGGAAACTCAAGCCATCTTAAAAGGCGAGTACGGTAAGGCGCCATCGGCATTTAATGCCGACTTACAAGCGCTTATTCTAGAGGGTGCTGAAGCCATCACCTGCCGACCCGCCGATCTGTTAGCACCAGAGATGGATAACTTAGCAACAGAGTTAAAAGCACTGGCCACCGATAAGGCTTTTGCGCTCGCCGAGAATGAAATCGATGATGTCTTAACCTATGCTTTGTTTCCACAAATTGGCCTCAAGTATTTCGAAAATAGAAATAATCCCGATGCTTTTGAACCGGTGCCGCAAGCGATAGCATTCAGCGCAGGTTCTATATCAAATCATAGTGGCGACAAACAAGGTTATACCGTCAAGCTTAACGGCAAAAAATATGCTGCCCTAGTCAGTGTTGATGGCCAGGTCGACGTCAGTATTAATGGCATTAATTATACAACCACCGTGACCGCAGGAACCAGTGACACAGGCTTGTCAGAGACTACGGCATCCTCTGGTAAAGTCGTATCAGCTCCTCTCTCCGGCAACATTTTCAAAATCAACGTAAGCATAGGTCAGCGGGTAAGCCCCGGAGATATTCTAATTATTTTAGAAGCTATGAAAATGGAAACCGAGATAAAAGCTGCCGTCGCAGGCACTATTAGTGAAATTAATGTGAGTGCGGGTGATGCAGTGGCGGTTGGCGATAGTTTATTAACACTTTAATAATCCATGACATTTTATGTATTCTATTGGCAAAAACCCCAACGGCGTAATGCTAACATTAGTGAGATATTAGAAATTACATGGACAAACTCATTGCATTATTAATGGACTCTGGCGTGGCGAATTTGACGCCCGGACAAGCAATTATGATGGTTGTTGGCCTCGGCTTACTTTATCTGGCCATTGCTCGAAAATTTGAACCGTTATTATTGGTGCCTATTGGCATGGGTACACTACTGGTTAATATTCCTGGTGCAGGTATGTACGCCGAGCCTATCTACGACGCTACAGGACATATGGAGGCCGCTGGGGGCCTGCTCTATTACGTCTTTCATATTGGCATAGAAACCGGAGTGTTTCCCCTGCTCATATTTATGGGCGTGGGCGCAATGACTGACTTTGGTCCTCTACTCGCCAACCCAAAGATGTTGTTTTTGGGTGCCGCAGCCCAGTTCGGAATTTTCGCAACAGTTCTGGGGGCCGTAGCACTGAGCTCGACAGGCCTTGTAGATTTCACCCTCATGCAGGCTGCAGCTATCGGTATTATTGGTGGTGCCGATGGTCCCACCTCAATTTTTGTGGCCTCGAAGCTTGCCCCTGAACTACTCGGTGCAATCGCCGTTTCCGCTTACTCGTACATGGCATTAGTGCCCATTATTCAGCCGCCAATTATGAAGGCACTGACCAGTATTGAGGAACGAAAAATAGTGATGACGCAGTTGCGCCCTGTCTCGCGCACAGAGAAGATCTGCTTTCCCTTAACGGTACTCATTTTAGTCGCGTTATTTTTACCGAGTGCAGCACCGCTTTTAGGCATGTTTTGCTTTGGTAACTTAATGAAAGAATCTGGTGTGGTCGAGCGTTTAAGTGACACCGCCCAAAATGCTTTAATTAATATTGTAACTATATTTCTAGGGCTAGGTGTTGGCGCCAAAATGAGTGCCGATAGTTTTTTAAACATCGAAACTATTGGTATTTTAGTATTGGGGCTGATTGCTTTTTGCATTGGTACCGCTACCGGTGTAATGATGGCGAAAGTCATGAATCTATTTTTGACCGTAAAAATAAATCCGCTGATTGGCTCAGCTGGAGTGTCAGCGGTACCGATGGCGGCACGGGTTTCGAATAAGGTGGGGCTTGAAGCTAACAGTCAAAACTTCTTATTGATGCACGCTATGGGACCCAACGTCGCAGGTGTCATTGGCTCGGCGGTCGCTGCAGGTGTCATGATTAGTTATTTTAGCTAGGCTTATATTAATTGGTGTATAGATTCTTTTTTACGTGTCTAAGAATGCTTATCCAAAGCCTGTGTACTCAACATGAAGCTATTGAACTTAACCGTATTGAGTCATCTAACTTCACTCAGCTTTTAAGAGTACAAATTTTAGCACCATGAACTCGACGGCCGACACCTTGATCTACTCACTTGGTCCACTCCACCTGTAAAAAAGCCACAAAACAACGGTGTATTTTGTGGCTTTTTTACAGGTCTCAATTAAGTTCATAGTGACCGTCGCGCGAGCCGCCGTTAAATATACCGAACCGTCTCTATTTCGTAAGTGACTTCACCTGCGGGGGTTTTGATAGTGACTTCGTCACCTTCTTGTTTGGCGATTAAGCCCCTGGCTATCGGTGAGCTATAAGAAATTTTCCCGAGCTTGACACTGGCTTCGTCATCGCCAACGATTTTATAGGTGACCGTCGCCTCAGTATCGATATTAATGATGGTAACGGTCGAACCAAATATAACTTTGCCGTTAAAAGGAATAGTCGTTATATCGATGACTTGAGCAAAGGATAACTTACTCTCTATCTCTTGGATGCGACCCTCACAAAAACTCTGCTGATCACGCGCCGCGTGATATTCGGCATTCTCTTTTAAATCACCGTGTTCACGTGCAGTCGCAATCGACTCAACAATTGTCGGTCGCTGCACTCTTTTTAAATTTTCTAGTTCAGCTTCTAGCGCCTCGGCACCAGCTTTCGTCATTGCAACTTTATTCATCACATTCTCTTATATATTTTAAGCGGCTGTTAAACCAAAATTTATCGCTGGACGCGTAGGTGCAGATCTTGCAGGCGTCTCACCTGCTGACCTTGCTTTTTACGAGCTTCTAAAGCCAGGCAAATTGCCTCGCCACCACTTAGGGTTGTCGTGTAATAAACCGAGTGATTTTCTGCACTACGGCGAATACTGGCAGAATCTTTAATGGCCTGCTTACCCTCCGTCGTATTTAACACTAATGTTACCCCATCGTTTTTAATCATATCAACGATATGAGGGCGACCTTCAGCGACCTTGTTAACGACATCGACTTTTAAGCCTGCTTGACTTATAACTGCTGCCGTACCACGTGTTGCAACGAGTTCGAATCCAAGTGCGGTAAAACTTTTTGCAACTATTACACCGTCGGCTTTGTCACAATCACGCAGGCTGATAAATACTCGCCCCGAACTGGGGATCGCCGAATTCGCACCTAACTGGGCTTTATCGTAAGCCTCGCCAAAGGTATCACCGACACCCATTACCTCACCCGTCGATTTCATTTCTGGCCCTAGAATAGGATCCACCGCAGGGAATTTGTTAAACGGGAAAACGGCCTCTTTCACACTAAAATAATCGGGTACAATCTCAGTAGTAAAGCCCTGATGTTCAAGGCTTTGTTCCGCTTGGCACCGCGCGGCAATTTTTGCCAAGGATATGCCGATACATTTAGACACAAAGGGCACGGTACGCGAGGCGCGAGGGTTCACCTCGATGACATAAATTTCTCCCGCTTGATAAGCCAGCTGAACATTCATCAAGCCGATCACACCGAGTTCGAGTGCCATTTGTTTAACTTGATCGCGCATGTCATTTTGCACAGACTCGGGCAATGAGTATGGCGGTAAAGAACAGGCCGAGTCGCCAGAGTGCACACCACACTGTTCGATGTGCTGCATAATTGCACCAATAACGACCTGCTTGCCGTCACTCACGGCATCGATGTCTACTTCGACCGCGGCACTCAAGAAGTGATCGAGTAGTACCGGTGAGTCATTCGAGGCTTGAACAGCCTCGGTCATATAGGACTTAAGCTCTTTAAGATTGTAGACAATCTCCATGGCGCGACCACCTAAGACATAAGACGGACGCACGACTAGTGGATAACCCACCTGCTCGGCAACATTTATCGCCTCTTCTGTTGAGCGCACAATTGCATTGGACGGCTGTTTCAGACCAAGGTCTTGGATCATCTTTTGGAAGCGCTCGCGGTCTTCTGCGCGATCGATAGCATCGGGGCTCGTACCGATAATGGGGACGCCTTCGGCCTCGAGTGCCTGCGCTAATTTAAGCGGTGTTTGCCCACCGAATTGCACAATCACACCTTTGGGTTTTTCTTTGTGAACAATTTCTAGAACATCTTCCAATGTCACTGGCTCAAAAAACAGACGATCTGAGGTGTCGTAATCGGTAGAGACCGTCTCGGGATTACAGTTAACCATTATAGTTTCATACCCGTCTTCGCGCATCGCAAGCGCTGCATGCACACAGCAGTAATCAAACTCTATACCTTGACCAATGCGATTGGGACCGCCACCTAGCACCATAATTTTTTTGTTTTCGGTGGGTTTTGCTTCACACTCCTCCTCATAGGTAGAATACATATAAGCGGTAGGGGTGGCAAACTCGCCGCCGCAGGTATCAACCCGTTTATACACAGGCCGTATATTCATATCGTGACGGTAAGTCCTAACCGCTTTTTCAGGCTCGCCCAATAAGACTGACAAGCGTTTATCAGAGAAACCTTTCTTCTTTAATAATAATAAGCTGTCAAAACTAATATCGCCTAACTTATAGGTTTCAACCTCCGCTTCGAGATCGATAATTTCTTTAATTTGCACTAAAAACCAAGGATCGATGGCCGACAGTTCATAAACTTGATCGACCGATAACCCCGAGCGAAACGCATCGCCAAGATACCACAGACGCTCGGCGCCAGGAGTCGATAGCTCACGACGTATTTTACTGCTGGCATCATCAGATTCAAAGTCCACGATTGATTCAAAACCGGAGGAGCCGACTTCTAGGCCACGCATAGCTTTCTGTAGTGACTCTTGGAAGGTGCGGCCGATGGCCATGACCTCGCCGACAGATTTCATTTGTGTGGTCAAACGCGCGTCGGCATCACCAAACTTTTCAAAAGTGAAGCGTGGAATTTTGGTGACTACATAATCAATACTGGGCTCGAACGAGACCGGGGTCGCACCACCCGTGATATCGTTTTGGAGCTCATCCAAGGTGTAACCTATGGCTAATTTAGCAGCAACTCTCGCAATAGGAAAACCTGTTGCTTTTGAGGCTAGTGCCGACGATCGCGATACTCGAGGGTTCATCTCAATAACGACTAGGCGACCATCTTCAGGATTTACTGAAAACTGAACGTTGGAGCCGCCAGTTTCAACACCGATCTCACGCAGCACTGCCAGAGAGGCATTACGCATAATTTGTAATTCTTTATCCGTTAAAGTCTGTGCAGGCGCCACGGTGATTGAGTCGCCTGTGTGCACGCCCATCGGATCAAAATTTTCTATCGTGCAGACGATAATGCAGTTGTCGTTTTTGTCGCGAACAACTTCCATCTCATATTCTTTCCAACCTAACAAAGACTCGTCAATCAATAACTCTTTAGTCGGCGACAAGTCAAAACCACGCAGGCATATTTCTTCAAACTCTTCCCAGTTATAGGCGATACCTCCACCTGAACCGCCCATGGTAAACGACGGGCGAATAATAACGGGAAAACCAAATTTTTTGGGAACTTCGATAGCCTCGCTCATCGTATGCACAATATCTGCACGGGCGCATTCAAGCCCGATGCGCTTCATCGCCTTATCAAACAAATTACGATCTTCAGCCATGTGGATAGCTTCGTAATTAGCACCGATCAGCTCTACGTTATACTTTTGCAAAATACCGTTCTCGTGCAAGGCAAGCGCACAGTTAAGCGCGGTTTGACCGCCCATTGTTGGCAAAATAGCGTCAGGGCGCTCTTGCTCGACAATTTTAGCAACCGTCTCCCAGTGAATTGGCTCGATATAAGTCGCATCAGCCATAGCCGGGTCTGTCATGATGGTTGCTGGGTTCGAGTTAACAAGGATAACTCGATAGCCTTCTTCCCGAAGTGCTTTACATGCTTGGGCACCGGAGTAATCAAATTCGCAAGCCTGACCAATAACAATAGGTCCGGCACCAATGATTAAAATACTTTTTAAATCTGTTCTTTTAGGCATATCGTCAAGTCTGAATAATTCTTAGAGTGAAATCAAATGTGTGAAATAAATGTCTTAGTGAGTAAAGCGGACCTAGGCGCTAAGCGCGCTCCATCAATTCGATAAAATGATCGAATAGGGGTGCGGCATCGTGTGGGCCCGGGCTTGCCTCGGGGTGGCCCTGAAAACCAAATGCGGCTTTATTATTACATTCGATGCCTTGAAGTGAGCCATCAAATAACGATTTGTGCGTAATTGAAATAGTCTCTGGCAAGCTGGCCTCGTCGATGGCAAACCCATGATTTTGACTGGTAATGAATACTTTGCCCGTTTTAAGGTCTTGTACCGGGTGGTTTGCACCGTGATGGCCAAACTTCATTTTTACAGAACTAGCGCCCGCAGCTAGAGCCAACAGCTGATGCCCAAGACAGATTCCAAAAATGGGTATATTGGTTGAGAGCAATGACTTTATTGCCGTGATTGCATAAGTACAAGGCTCGGGATCGCCAGGGCCATTGGATAAGAACACACCGTCTGGCCGCATGGCTAAAACTTCCTCGACTGGAGTTTGAGCGGGCACCACGGTGATATCGCAACCGCGATCCGCTAGCATGCGAAGAATATTGCGTTTGACGCCGTAATCATAGGCGACCACTTTGAACCTCAGGACATCAGGATTTTTGAAGCCATGTCCTAAAGACCAGCTCCCCTGCTGCCACGGGTAAGGTTGATTAACACTAACTTCTTTGGCTAGATCTAAGCCTTTAAGGCCCACAAAATTTTGTGCCGCAGTTAGTGCCTCGTCTTCACTGATGTTGTCACCAGCCATAATGCAGCCGTTTTGAGCACCTTTTTCACGCAGAACACGTGTTAATTTACGCGTATCTATATCGGCAATACCCAATATATTGCGCTCTTTTAGGTATTCATCGAGGCCTTGCTCGCTTCGAAAGTTGCTCGCTAATGCAGGTAGATCGCGAATGACTAAGCCCGCGGCCCAAATTGATGGGCACTCTTCATCCTCGGCATTAACACCGGTATTACCAATATGAGGGTAGGTAAGTGTAACGATTTGTTTTGCGTAAGAGGGGTCGGTCAAAATCTCTTGATAACCTGTCATTGCCGTATTAAAAACGACCTCGCCAACGGTGATGCCATCAGCGCCGATAGCGCTACCCCTAAAAACGCTGCCGTCAGCCAAGACCAATAACGCGGGCTTTCTATTATTTCCCTTGAGTAGGGTGGTGGTCTGTTTTTCTGAAGTCAATGCGTGGCCTCTTTTATTCGAATTTAATATGATTGACTAGCTTTACAAGCGTGGCTTCTACACTTGTTGCAAGCAGCCGAGATTGCTTCATTGTTCACTCGAGTGTCTCCCGGGCTCACCGACAAAACCGACCTAATAGTAAAGTGACGTTGTAATCTATTGTTTGCCTACATGCTCGTTATTGAGAATTAATTATTGAGCAAATAACAGTTATAAAAAAACGAGATGAACAATGAGTACAAAAACACCCTATTCACCTCGCTTGGGGAGGGATTTTTTTGTTTAAGGCCCCTCTCTGGATTGGGGCATATTTTACGTTAGAAAGGCCTTATTTGTCTACAATACGCGGGGAGCAATTAGAAATAACCTAAAGTAGCGCCTACCACTGGGTTAGTACTTACTAAATAGCAGCGTTCAACCGCAGCCTCTACTGCAGCAATATCCCCTGCTGTTTTTTAGTTTCAGTCGGTTAGGGGCCGACGCGCGCGCTATTCATGCATTACTACCGGCACCGCTCCACAAAAATTTTAACCGCTCTGAATTCTTCTAAAGTCATATTGCCGAACCGATAACTGGCTGAAATCGCCGCAATAACTTACAACGCGGCTATCAGACAACGTTAGGCGCTTATCGTAGCAACTAGTAACCGGAAACAGTTAGGTCAGGTAGGCGGTATGGGACAGCTCTATTGCAGACGACAGCCATTGACGGTTTAGCTGCGAATCAGTTTTAGGACAGTTACAGTGAGGTCTCAATCAGGCAAAAGACGCGGACAATGTCAAGGTTGCTCTAAACGAGCATTTTTACTCGGCAGCTCACGGTGCACAAAGCTTACTTGAGGTATCGCTACAATCCCAACACATCTCGCATAGAATACAGACCTTTGTCCCTACCAATCAACCACGCCGCCGCACGCACTGCACCGCGCGCAAAAGCCATACGGCTTGAGGCTTTGTGAGTAATTTCTAGGCGCTCGCCGTCAGCCATAAACATAACGGTGTGATCACCAACGACATCGCCGCCACGAACCGTTGCAAAACCAATGGCATCGCGAGCGCGTGCACCCGTTTGGCCTTCGCGCCCATACACCGCCACTTTAGACAAATCGCGATTCAAGGTCTCGGCGATCACCTCGCCCATGACTAACGCAGTGCCCGATGGCGCATCAACTTTATGACGATGATGTGCTTCTACGATTTCAATGTCAGCATCGCTACCCATGACACTGGCAGCCAGCTCTAACAACTTAAGTGATAAATTTACACCGGTGCTATAGTTGGCAGCCTTGATCATTGGCAGCTGTGCTTGCAGTGCCTCTAGCTCAGTGAGCTGTTCGGGCGAAAATCCCGTTGTACCGATGACAAGCCCTTTGCCGTGAGCCGCACAGAAATGCGCGTTTGCAAGAGTCGCCTCGGGCGCGGTGAAGTCGATTAAAATATCGAACTGCTCACTGACTGCGGCTATATCGTCGACAATAACCACACCGTTCTTGCCTATACCCGCTAACTCTCCAGCATCCGCACCAATTAACGATGATATAGGCGTCTCGATTGCGGCAGTTAACTGCGCAGTCGTAGACATTGTAACCGCTTCAATCAACATGCGCCCCATGCGGCCGGCGGCGCCAGTAATTGCAATTTTAGTGGTCATAATGAACTCTTATTTTCTGTTTAACATTGCACTAGTACTATTGACAAATATTTTTGCTCGATGGAATCTCCACTCGACCCACAGACTTACAACAACACGAGCTAATTAACTAAAAAAATCTTTCATACCTTCGAACCAAGTATTTTGTCTTGGGGAGTGTTTTTTGCCCTCTATCGAAGACTGAAAATCTCGCAACATATCTTTTTGTTTGCCCGATAAATTAATCGGTGTCTCTACGACGATTTTACACATTAAGTCACCTCTCGCGTTGCCGCGAACAGGAGTTACACCCTTGCCGCGCAGGCGAAACATTTTACCTGTTTGGGTCTCAAGGGGGACTTTTAACTTCACCCTACCATCAAGAGTAGGCACTTCTATCTCGCCACCCAGAACGGCATCGACGAAACTAAGCGGCACTTCGCAATATAGATTAGCGCCGTCACGCTCGAAGATGTCATGACTTTTAACGGCAATTTGTACATATAAATCACCTGTGGCACCACCTTGCGGTGCGGCTTCACCCTCTCCTGTTAGGCGAATACGATCGCCGGAATCGACACCGGAGGGCACTTTGACAGACAGCGTTTTAGTCTCTTCAATACGACCCTGACCACGGCAACTTCCACACGGATCTTTGATCGTTGTACCCTGACCACGGCAGGTTGGACAGGCTTGCTGCACAGAGAAAAATCCCTGTTGCATACGCACTTGACCAACACCGCCGCAAGTACTGCAAGCAATGGGCTTAGAACCTGCTTTAGCGCCACTGCCGCTGCACGTCTTACAGCCGACTAAAGTTGGCACTTTAATTTTTGCCGTGGTCCCTTTTACCGCTTGCTCAAGCGTAACCTGAAGGGTGTATTGCAGGTCGGAGCCACGCTGTTGACCGCGACCGCCACCACCTGCACCACCGAAGATATCGCCAAAGACATCGCCAAAAATATCGCTGAAATTACCAAAACCACCACCGCCACCCATTTGCGGATTAACGCCATCGTGACCGTGCTGGTCATAAGCAGAGCGTTTCTGAGCATCTGATAAGATTTCGTAGGCTTCACTCGCCTCTTTGAATTTTTCTTCTGCGTCTTTGTCATCGGGATTACGATCGGGATGAAATTTCATCGCCTCACGCCGATAAGCCTTCTTTAAATCTTTTCCAGAAATATCTCTTTCAACACCCAATATTTCGTAGTAGTCACGCTTTGCCATTCAGAATCACTCTATTCTCATACAAAAACGCGGGGTATGAACCCGCGTTATTTTGAAGCTAACTTTAGTTATTCATCGAACTCAATATATTGGGTTGGATGAATAAGCTGTCACTCATTCATTAAACAGTCAAGGCGAGCAGGAGCCGCCTTGAAGATTAACTATTTATCATCTTTCACTTCTTCAAATTCAGCTTCGACAACACCATCATCAGCCGGAGCCTCTGCTGCTGCCTCGCCCGCTGAGGCGTCTGCGGTCTGCTCGGCATAAAGCTTCTGTGCCAGCGAGCTAGATGCCTCGGTCAACTTAGCCGTTGCTGCATCCATAGCTTCCTTATCATCACCCTTAACGGCTGTCTCTGCCTCGGCAATTGCGGCTTCAATACTTGTACGCTCCTCTGCATCGGCTTTGTCACCGGCCTCTGTCAAGGTTTTCTTCGTAGCACCAATTAAGCCATCAAGCATGTTACGTGCAGCGGCTAAGCTTTCGAACTGCTTGTCTGCCTCGGCGTTCGCCTCGGCATCGGCAACCATGGTCTCGATCTCGTCATCGCTTAGACCAGAGGAGGCTTTAATGATAATGGACTGCTCTTTGCCAGTACCTTTATCTTTGGCGCTAACATTTAGAATACCGTTAGCATCGATATCGAACGTCACTTCAACCTGAGGCACGCCACGTGGAGCAGCGGGGATATCGGCTAAATCAAAACGACCCAGTGACTTATTGCCAGATGCTTGCTTGCGCTCACCCTGAACGACGTGAATAGTGACCGCTGATTGATTATCTTCTGCGGTCGAGAAAACCTGTGATTTCTTAGTTGGAATCGTTGTATTTTTCTCAATCAATGGCGTGGCAACACCACCCATAGTCTCGATGCCAAGCGATAGTGGTGTCACGTCTAACAATAACACGTCTTTAACATCGCCTGAAAGTACCGCGCCTTGAATAGCTGCACCCATAGCGACTGCTTCATCTGGATTAACATCTTTACGTGGTTCTTTGCCAAAGAATTCGGCAACTTTTGCCTGCACCATGGGCATACGTGTTTGACCGCCAACCAAAATCACATCATCAATTTCGCCGACGGTAAGATCTGCGTCTTTAAGTGCTATCTTTAACGGCACGAGTGAGCGATTAACTAACTCTTCAACTAAAGACTCTAATTTTGCGCGAGTCATTTTAACAACCAAATGCTTAGGTCCCGACGCGTCAGCGGTGATGTACGGAAGATTAACTTCGGTTTGCGTGCTTGAAGACAGCTCGATTTTTGCCTTCTCAGCGGCTTCTTTTAGACGCTGTAATGCCAAGGGATCGTTGTGTAGGTCAATGCCACTGTCCTTTTTGAATTCGGCCGCTAAATATTCAATCAAGCGCATGTCGAAATCTTCACCGCCCAGGAATGTATCACCGTTGGTCGCCAACACTTCAAACTGGTGCTCGCCATCGACATCTGCAATCTCAATGATAGAGATGTCAAAGGTACCACCACCTAGATCGTAAACTGCGATAGTGTGGTCACCTTTACCTTTGTCCATACCGTACGCAAGTGCTGCTGCGGTTGGCTCGTTAATAATGCGCTTAACTTCTAAGCCTGCAATTTTACCGGCATCTTTTGTTGCTTGACGCTGGGAGTCATTAAAGTATGCAGGTACTGTAATAACGGCTTCGGTAACGGCCTCGCCCAGATAATCTTCGGCGGTTTTTTTCATTTTCTTCAGAATTTCCGCAGATATCTGTGGTGGCGCTTTTTTATCGCCCTTTGCTTCAACCCATGCGTCGCCGTTGTCTGCCGCTACAATTTTGTAAGGCACCATCGAAATATCTTTCTGTACGACATCATCTTTAAACTTACGACCGATTAAACGCTTAATAGCATTTAATGTGTTCGTAGGATTTGTAACCGACTGACGCTTAGCGCTTTGTCCCACTAGGATTTGATCGTCATCTGTGAACGCGACAATCGACGGGGTGGTGCGATCACCCTCGGCGTTTTCAATGACTTTTGGCTTACCGCCCTCTAATACTGCTACACAAGAATTGGTTGTACCCAAATCTATGCCAATAATCTTACCCATTGGAGTTCTCCAGTTTGCTTATTCAAGCGTTTAGTAACGCTGCCATTAATAAAAAACTTATCCTGAACATGCATTTTGTGCAAATGCGTCGGTGCTTTTCGCTCAGGATTAATTTATTTTTTTCGTGTTCCGGCAATACCGCCAACCGAGAACATTTTCGTTATCATAGATATTGGTCTAATCGGGCTAGTTTCAACCCTAGCGTTAACAATATCCTTAATTTTTTTATGTCTTTTGTTTCAACGTTTTGATTTACCACTAAAACTAAGATCCACCGGCTACAGCACTCGACACAACCACCATCGCTGGGCGCACAAGCCGACCATTTAAGGTGTAGCCTTTTTGAAATACCGTGAGCACAGTATTGGGCTCGGCATCTGGATTGGGCACCATGGACATCGCCTGATGCAACTGCGGGTCAAAGGGTTCTCCATGAGGATCTATCGCTTCTACCTTGAACTTTTTGAGCGTGTCGAGCAGTGACTTGTGGGTTAACGCAACACCCTCCAATACAACTTTTTGCCCCTCGTCTTCACTATTTCCAGAGGCGATGGCGCGCTCTAGGTTATCGGCGACGGGTAACAGCTCGCCGACAAATTTTTCTAGTGCAAACTTACGCGCTTTTTCGACATCTTGCTCTGCGCGGCGACGGGCATTTTGGGTCTCGGCATGAGCGCGTAAAACATCGGCTTTAAGGGCTTCTATCTGCTCATCGACCTCTTCGGAAGCGGCACTTAGCTCCGCTTCAACATCATCGACTAGCTCACCTGTGACGACCTCTTGTGGCTGTTCAGCAGCGTTATTTTCAACTTCTTCATTGATGGGGGAATCTTTTGATTCATTCGACACAACTAGGCTCCTATTTAGCAACTTTTAGTAAAGTTCAAGATAATTCATTTGGCCTGTATATTAGGCCAATTTGTTAAGTTTCAAGCATAAGCGCACAAGTTATACGAAATGCTTGGCAAGCATAAAATAATACTGTATAAAAATACATGTTAATGTGATTAATTGGAGCTCTCAAGATGCTAACTCATCTCACCATCAACAATTACATGCTAATCGAGCACCTAGATTTGCAACTGCAAAAAGGTATGACAGCTATCACCGGTGAGACAGGAACTGGGAAATCGGTGTTGCTAGGCGCGCTTGGGCTCGCCCTTGGCGAGAAAGCCGATGGCGATAAAGTAAGGCTGGGTTGCGATAAGGCCGACATCACCGCCACTTTTTCTTTGGATGATTTGGCGGACGCCCGTCAATGGCTGATAGAACACGATCTATCTCATGCCGACGATTGCCTGCTCAGACGCATCATCACCAAAGAGGGCCGCTCTCGTGCATTTGTCAACTCACAGCCTGTGCCTTTGCAACAAATCCGTGCCCTCGGCGAGCTCTTGATTGATATCCACAGCCAACATGCGCATCAATCACTCCTCTCAAAAAACAACCATCAAAAATTACTCGATGAATACACCCAACAACATTCTCTAGGCGCCACCGTCGCTAAAGAATATCGACATTGGCAGCGTTTAAACAGTCAGTATATCAAATTGCGCGACAATGCCGACGAGATGAATGCACGCTTTCAGCTTTTACACTATCAAGTGGAAGAACTAGACAAGCTCGACATTGGCAGCGACGAACTGAAACTACTGGAACACGAGCAACAAACTCTCGCTAATGCAGAGTCGATCATTCATAAAAGCCAACAGCTCAGCTCACTCTGTGACGGCGATGACCTCGACGCCAGCAGTAGTATCCGCGAACTGTTGAGCCAAGCCATGGGAATATTACAAAGTATCCGTCCACAAAGTGATACGTTTATCAATATTAGTGACCTCCTCAACAACGCTTTGATTAATGTTGATGAAGCACACAATAGCCTTCAGCATGAAACTCAAGGACTAGAGATTGATCCCGATCGCCTTCAATTCGTAGAATCTCGACTTACGTCTATCTATGATATATCGCGCAAACATAATGTTGCACCCGATGCGATTGCCACTAAACACACCGAGCTGAGCGATGAGCTCAGCAGCCTCGCAGGCGGTGACGACGCCTTGGCCGAACTTGAGAAACTCACCACTGATGCCTCTGCACAATTTATGACTTCAGCTAAGGCGCTATCGCACAAGCGTCAACTGTCTGCTAAAAAATTAACCAATAGTATCAACAGCCAATTACAAACTCTTGCAATGAGTGGAGCCAACTTTTTAGTAGCCGTCACACAGCAGCTCAAGAAACCAAGCAGCCATGGCATCGATGACATTGAGTTTTTGATCAGCACCAATCCAGGACAACCCCATAAACCATTAAATAAAGTGGTCTCGGGTGGCGAGCTGTCGCGCATCAGCTTGGCCATTCAAGTAGCCACAGCGCAAACCTCGCAAGTTGCTACCCTAGTATTTGATGAGGTGGATGTAGGCATTGGTGGGGATACCGCCAATGTTGTCGGCGAGCTATTAAACCAGCTAGGTAGTAAGAGCCAAGTGCTTTGCATTACCCACTTAGCTCAAGTTGCAAGCAAAGCTAACCATCACTGGCAGGTCAGTAAAGCCACCAAAACTAACAGCGCAGCGACGCATATTGTAGAGTTAGACAACAACCATAAGATAGAGGAAATCGCACGCATGATCAGTGGCAATGTACTTTCAGACGAATCAATTGCTCACGCTAAACTGATGATGGGACAATCTTAGGGTACATATAAACGGTAGGTAAGCCGCCAATATCTGTTCACCATGAAGCCAAAGCTTAACAGGTTAATTTCTAGGCTTTGGCTTGACGTAAAGCACCAAGCTATGAGCTGTAAGTTCATAGCCATGGGCTTTAGCAATATCGTCCTGCAGTTGTTCAATTTGCTCATTATGAAACTCGATAACCTTGCCTGTCTCAACGCACACCATATGGTCGTGATGTTCTCCACGATCTAACTCAAATACGGAGTGGCCGCCATCAAAATTGTGGCGCTCAACTAAGCCTGCCGCCTCAAATTGCGTTAAAACGCGGTAGACGGTAGCCAAACCCACGTCTTCGCCAGCCTCGAGCAATATTTTGTAAACGTCTTCGGCGCTGGGATGGCGGCGCTCAGCGGACTCTAAAATTTCTAAAATTTTAATTCGGGGCAATGTTACTTTAAGGCCAACTTTGCGCAACTCATTACTGTCGACGGGCATCGAGCTCTCCAAGATTTGTTGTTTATGTTCGTTGTTACAGGAGACAGCCTTTACCAAAACTGGC
>JBLIME010000019.1:0-20308 GCA_047638515.1 Pseudohongiellaceae bacterium | reverse complement strand
CGCGGTTGAATCACTAAATGTCGCGGTTACTTCAAGCCTGCTTGCCTTTAGGCACATGCTCTAAGCAGCTGCTGGTGATTGAGTAATTGTTGACACCTTAGCGGGTGATTATGCATCGGTCGCTTCCACATCCCACAGTGATCTAATGAAAAAAGTGCCTGCGAACGCAATGAAACTCATAATCGCACTTAATTTCAACACCATTAGGACCCCTAAACTACTAATCGCAATACCGGCACATAATGCGCCTAATGGTGCAAAACCAAACAGCGTTAATTGGTAAATTGAGATAACGCGACCCATGTATTCAGGATCGGTAGAGGACTGTAAAATACTGCGACCTAAGGTGGCAGAGATACCTACCACTACTCCCCACAAAAACACCAAAAATAACAAGCCTGTCACTGTTGGCCCAGCACTTAAACCCAGTAAGATTAGCCCGGAGTATAAAATTGAAAAGATCATACGGCGACCGGGGCCGTCTAGCTTTTTGCGATAAATAATAATTAACGCGCTTAGAAACATACCCGCGGTAAACAAACCTTGCAGAAAACTAAAGAGTTCGACGTCACCGCCATAAATTGTTTTGACTAGAATCGGTAGAGCAACAATAAAAACACCCATATGAAAAAAGCCGTTAATTGCAGTTATTGTCAGTAGAGAGCGCAAGGTTTTCGAACCCCAGCAAAATTTAAATCCCGAGGTAAGCAATGAGTAGCTAAACTTTTCTTTATTTTGATTGATGTCAATCGTTACTACGCCCCTGCCTTTTTGGCGTTTAATTAATACCAAACACATAAAAACTAAGAACAATGCAAACACCTGTATCATCGGCAATAAAATCAAGAACGACGGGTACAGCTGTGAGGCCAGACCGATTCCAATGCCTTGACCGAGATATAAACATATTCTATTTTTTGCAATATGCGCCTGCAAATCACTGGTCGCCAATAGTCCTGCTAAATATTCTTTGTAGGGCTGTACGAAGGCATTAATGGCGCCTAGTAAGAAGGCATAAAGTAGCACCCAAAGTAGAGATAGGCCTTGCTGAGTCAATAACAATAAAAACAACAGGTGGATAACACTAGACGCTAATAATAACCCTTGGAATTTATTGAATAACTCACCCTTATCAAGACTTACACCCCCAAAAACAAGCAGTGCTATGTTTGGAATTAACACCGCACTTTGTACCAGAGCAATAAAAAATGGCGACAACGCTAAGTATTCTGTAGCGAGCCACGGGACGACTACAATTTGTATGCCCATGGCTAACGATAGCAGGAGCACCATCGCTAAATAGTAGGTATTAATTCGGATTGACATTAGTTTTGTTGAGAATTTCCTAAGCTGTATGTATTTTAAAAACTGGCGTATCTATGCGAAAACACGCATCAATATACTCGCAAAAAACCCCGCTAATCACTTAACAGGGCTTATCAAATTCTGCCTTTATCTTATATGAAACGCTAGTGTTATGCAGCTCATTATGAGCTGCAGCAAGAATATCTACAGAGCTGTTTCCAGATCATCACTCACTCAAAGATTACAGATCGCAATAAGTACCCAGAGAACATTATGTCATCAATTTTATCACTCTCTCACCTAATGATAATTATTGAGTCGCTAAAAATACAAGACCATGGTGTAACAATGGAACTTTTTTTACTGAACTTTTAAAAATTTTTAATGTTACGTTTTATATCTTTATATTTTTCGGCTGTTAAGATTATTTTTCCCGAGTAAAAAATAGCGTTTAAGTCGGCTTCAACCGATGCTAATTGTGTCTTAATGGAAGGTAGCGATTGATAGGCTTTTTTAAATATTGCACTGAGTGAATCGCCAGCGCCAATATTGATGCCTCTATTTTTTAATTTTTTACATAGGCACTTATATAATTTCACTTCCCTAGAGATCGGTATCGCTGCATTTTTTAATGTATAAAAACTAAATATAGATAACATTAGCATCGCCGGCACAATCAACAATAGCGCTATTCTTGCCGGTGTTACCTCTCCTAGTAAATCCTTTAAAAAACGTGATTGCTGTTGTTGATCGTAACTCAACACCCAGCGCTGCCAACTATAATTTATGCTGTCCAATTTTAACGATAGCGCACTTATCCATGCAAAAGAGCGCAGTGCCGATGAATCTAATAACTCTTGATCACTCAGCGAGAGCGTACCTAATAAACCAGCCTGCTCAATTCGGCTTGGCGCGACCGCAGCCGTTGGGTCAACTCGTGTCCAACCCTGACCCTCAAGCCAAACCTCGGCCCAGGCGTGGGCATCGTACTGACGCACTAGTAGATAATTCGCCTCGGCGTTCCACTGTCCCCCCTGATAGCCGGTAACCACTCTGGTGGGAATGCCCGCTCCTCGCATTAAGACTACAAAACTACTTGCATAGTGCTCACAGAAGCCACGTTGTGTCGAAAATAAAAAGTCGTCTGCCGTATGCAGCCCTAGCTTGGGAGGCGACAAAGTATAGGTAAAGCTTTGATTATAAAAGCTGAGTACCTTAGCAATGTATGCCTCGTCAGTAGCTACCTCGCTGCGCCACTCTTTAGCGACGGCAATAGTTTTAGGATTAAAACCCAGCGGCAGCGATAACGCTTGTTGAAGTCGCCCACGATGCTCATTGATTTGATAATTGAGCACAGAGCTGACCTGATACTTAATACGCTGGGTCGCCGGATTATCGAGCCACAGCTCGTTGGTGGCAGTACGCTCTAGTGTTTTATCGTCAATAGTTGCTAACGGCAAAGCGTACAACCACGCCTTGTTGGTGGGTTCTAAAACTACCTCATAATTAAAGGTCGATACATCATCGGCCAAGCCCAGTGGTGCGTAACTGGTATCATAACCGTCGTTAATAATGTATTGATTGTTATTTTTTGCTCGGTCCCAACGCCGTCCATCAAACTCGGTGAACACTAAACCACGCCAATAGCGCTCAGAGGGCTCCGGTAATTTGTTATCGTTAAAACTGACTCTGAATGCAAGTTTTCGGCTGCGCGTTAGATGACTAAAATCACCCGGCGACATACTGTCACCCACACCCGTCACGGCAGTGTCATTTTTAAGCGGTACAGACCACAAGGCGCCAACGCGGGGGAACACAAACAGCATAATCAACATGAGTGGCAGCGCTTGTAGAAGCAACACGACTATCGTGCGTAAAGATCGGCGCGAGAAGAAGCGAATATGCGTGCCATTTAAAACGAGCAGACATATTGTCAAGCATCCAAGTACTAGCACTCCTGCCAAGCTGACAATAATGCCTTGCTCAAATAAGAATGCGCAGCTAGTCATAAAATAACCAACAAATACAACTTTGATCGCATCGCGTTGATGATTAACTTCTAACAGTATCAATACAAATGACAAAGCCAACAAAGCCACCATCGGCTCTAGATTGTACCACTGTTCATAAGTGCCAATAATTGCAGCGACGGAGGCAACCACAATGATTGCGCGCACAATAGCATTGGGAAAAGGCCAGCGGCCACGGAGTATTTGTATACGCCAAATAAAAATTATAATAGAGGCGACAAACAGCCAATACGGTAACACCGAGAAGTTAAGAAAGATGGCTCCCGCCTGCGCGCACAGCAAGCCGATCAAAACCTCGCGATTAATAACCTGGTGAGTTTGGTGGCTGTGTGTGTGTTTCTCTTTACTCATTGTCTACTGATGACTTTTTATTAAATAAAAGAGCACGCTGCGCAGGCGCTCAGCGACATTAAACACGATCGCGGTCCTTCAACTCAAACATGGCGAGTGCTTCGAGAAGTTTGAATTTATGAGCCTCACCACTTGAGGGCTCAATCAGCTGATTGGGTAGACGCAACCCATAGGTAAGCGAGCTTTGCTGATGTTGCGACAGTGTTAACACGCAAAAACACAGGCGAGAGAGACGTGCCTCTATATTAAAACCCTCAAACTGATACCAGTCTAACCAATACTTTTTGCTTGCATGGTCTTCATAAATACGCGTCGCTAAGCCCTGACCGCGCGCCATTACTCGCCAATCGACATCACGCAGTGAGTCGCCTGCCACGTATTCGCGAATACCAGCAAAGTCTTCGCTGCCACTAATAAATTGTTGCTGAATAATGTCATCGTGGTTGTCCGCTAATTGTTGTGTGGGCAAGATCGATGACTCAATAGGTTGAGGATAAGATAAAATAGGCGAATCAATATAGAGATACGACCAAGCCACAATTAAACCTAAAGGAAAGCGCGTAGAGATTTTAACGCGCTCAGGCGTGCACCAACCTCGACAGGTCAAGGGTACGCGTAAACTCAGATTTGTGTGAGCTCTGTCTAGTAGTGAAAACCTGACGATACCGTCGACCGTACTACTGAGTTCGACCGATTCGTAATATCGATTATTGATGCGCTTAACTGATAAATCGATCACCGCATTGTCACCAGTAAAACCAGCCTTCGTGTTGGTCACGCTGATTTGCAAACCCGATAAATGCCCATAGGTGTGATGGATACAAATAATCATTAAGGACAACAGTAAAAAGGCAATGCCCAAGATAAGATTATTTTCGTAATTTGTGCCCAATAACCACAGCAGTAAAATTAATAAACAAAAATAAAAACCAACTTTTGAAGGCACTATAAAGATATTATTGTGCTGTAATATATGTGTTTTTCGAGGTGGGTTGCGACGTTTTAACCAGCCATCAAGCCATCTTTGCCATCGACGCTTAGCTAAATTATTCCATGTGTCACTCATCGTACTCTGCCCTTGTTCTAGTCTTTAGTTGTCGACAAGAATAAAATAAAAGTTATTGATACCCAAAGGGCCGCTATACAACAATGGGCACTGAGCGAATAATTTTATCGACAACATTACGTGCAACAGTCTCCAACTCAGAGGGCAGTAGTCGATGACCAACAACCGGTAACATAAGCTGCTGAATATCCTCGGGCACGACATAGTGGCGTTGATGAATCAAGGCCCAAGCTTTTGCACAATGCAACCAAGCTAAAGCGGCTCGCGGTGATAAACCGTGACTAAAATCGCCTGACTCACGGGTGTAAGCTAGCAGTCGTTGAAAGTAATCTAGCAGATGATCACTGACACTAATATTACCTACGATATCTTGTAGTTGCTTCAATGCTTGAGCGCTAAGCTCAGCCCTCAAAGCTTCTAATCGCTGTTTTGGATCGAGGCCTTGTAGTAGCTCGCGCTCTGATTCAGGGTCGGGATAGCCCAATGAAATCCTCATCATAAAGCGATCGAGTTGAGATTCTGGCAGAGGAAATGTACCGGTCTGGTGTTGTGAGTTCTGTGTAGCGATGACAAAAAAATGCTCGTCGAGCGGGTGCGAGATGCCGTCGACAGTCACCTGATTTTCAGACATCGCCTCAAGCAATGCGCTCTGTGTTTTGGGGGAGGATCGATTAATCTCATCAGCGAGTAAAATTTGCGTAAAAATAGGCCCTGCTCTAAATTCAAATTCGCTGGTTTTAGGATTGAAAATAGAGGCGCCGAGGACATCTCCCGGCAGCAGATCACTGGTGAATTGTACCCGTTTAAATTGAAGCGCCAACACTGCCGCCAAGCCATGTGCAAGGGTCGTTTTACCCATACCTGGTAGGTCTTCAATCAATAAGTTGCCCTTTGCTAAAACGCATGCCAGCGACAACTTAACGCACTTGTCTTTTCCGAGAAGGATTGAGTTAAGTTGATCAGTTATTGATGCAATAAGATCTGCAGGGCTTGTGTTTTTGACCGGCTTAACTGACATACAAATGTCTCAATTGATAAACGTTGGAATAAGCACTAACTAGACCTAGTCGCTAAATGAACCCAGCAACTTTTAACAAACAGTACTATAGCAATAGTAGGGTTTTGATGAATGTTAGAGAACTATCGAGATATCACCTACCTCAAAAAAACATCGCCCAACGTTAGATGCCCCTAGAGGTTGCTAGCGGCTAGTTTTCTCATATCAATATACGATAAGGCAATAATAAAAGATGAAACACAAGGCTGCTAGCCTTCGCAGCCTGAGAGAACTCTAAGCTCTGAGGCTATAGTGAGTCCGCAAATCCGTCTGCAAGTGGGTCAAAAAACAAATCCGAGCCTATCTCCGAGCTCATTTCAGAGGATTGATCTGTAAACTAGCGCTGGAGCACCTAGGGTAAATCAACTAACACCCACTAATTACAGACCTCAAACACCTAGTTCGTGTGGAGTCGTCGCAACTAGAGTGCGTGTAGACCACGGTCGAGATCATCGATAATATCTTTAACCGATTCAAGTCCTACCGCAACACGGATGAGGGTGTCTGATATACCGGATTGTTGCTTAGCCTCGTCGCTTAAACGCCCATGGGTCGTTGTCGCTGGATGCACAATAGTTGTTTTAGTGTCGCCTAGATTCGCAGTAATTGATAAAATACGCGTCGCATTAATGAAAGACCATGCCTCAGCGCGCCGACCCTTCACTTCAAACGATAAAACACCGCCAAAGTTTTTTTGCTGCACTCGCGCTAGATCGTAGCCATCGTGACTAGGTAGACCACAGTAATAAACTTTTTCTATTTGCGGCTGTTCGTTTAACCAACCGGCGACTTCAAGAGCATTAACCGAATGAGCTTGCATTCTTATGTTTAGTGTCTCTAGGCTCTTTAAGAATATCCACGCATTAAAGGGACTCAAGGTGGGACCGCAGGTGCGTATGAAGCCCAGTACCTGATCCATATGCTCGGCACTACCGACCACGACACCCCCTAAACAACGGCCTTGCCCATCGAGATATTTAGTTGCTGAATGAGTCACAATGTCGGCACCAAAGTCTAGGGGGCGCTGCAATGCGGGCGTACAGAAACAATTGTCGACGATAAGCAAACAATCATTAGCGTGGGCCAAATCTGCTAACTTTCTAATATCGGCCACCTCGCAAAGGGGATTCGATGGCGTCTCTAAAAACAAACACTGAGTTTTTGGATTAATCGCTTGTTCCCAACCAGTAAGATCAGTTAGTGCAACAAAAGACACATCGATACCAAATTTTTGCAGGTATTTAGTAAACAACACCGTTGTTGTTCCAAACACACTTCGCGAACACACCACGTGATCACCGGGCTGCAACATTGCTAAAAATGTACTTAATATCGCCGCCATTCCTGAGGCTGTCGCAACTGCTGCCTCTGCGCCTTCAAGGGCGGCGATACGATCTTCAAAGGTCCTTACGGTCGGGTTGGTGTAACGCGAGTAGACATTACCCTCTTCTTCACCGGAGAAACGTGCGGCTGCCTGCTCGGCGGAATCAAATACGTAGCTAGATGTCGCGAAAATAGGCTCGCAGTGCTCGCCTTCGTGAGTTCGCGATATGCCCGCACGAACAGCTAGCGTATCTGTTCCCAGATTCAGTTCATTTTCTTCAATAAAGTCTTTGCGTTCGTTGTCTCTCAAAATATTGCCTATTTTAATCTAATGTCTACAAAATATAACGAGGCCCTAGCGGGCGCAGAAGTGTTATCTTAATAAAGCGCCTCAAGCTTGTATCTATCGAGTTATTAACAGCTCTTGTAGGATTCAAAACTACCTTTGCCGGCGGCCACAAGTAACACCTTGACTAGGCTTCGCAACGAGCAAAAATCGCTCTCTATTTTATACGCCTACCGCAAGCCCAAAGCGCTGAGGTGTTACCAATCCTAGTATGGAATCGACGACAGGTGTGTTCTGCTCACCTAGGCCTCTGCTGTATCGTTGTGAATACCGACGACATTGGCGCTGCCAAGGTCTAGTTCGCGTTGTTTATCTTGTTGTGAGTCACTTCTGGCTGCACTCAATTTATCGAGATACTCTTGTGTCACATCGTCGGTCACATAGTTGCCATCAAATACTGCACAGTCGAATGCGGTGATGTTGGGATTACCCTCTGAGGAAGATTCAATAAGATCCGCAAGATCTTGATAAATCAGCCAGTCGGCGCCAATGGCCTGAGCGACTTCTGCATCGGTGCGTCCGTGAGCTATCAATTCATTCACCGAAGGCATATCAATGCCGTACACATTAGGGAATTTAACCGCCGGTGCCGCTGAGGCGATGTAGACTTTTTTAGCCCCCGCATCGCGTGCCATTTGAATAATTTGTTCGCTCGTGGTGCCACGGACAATCGAATCGTCTACCAATAAAACATTTTTATCTTTAAATTCAAGAGCCACTGGGTTTAATTTTTGTCGCACCGATCTTTTACGCTGTTGTTGTCCGGGCATAATAAAAGTGCGGCCAATATAGCGGTTTTTCATTAAACCTTCGCGAAATTTAACCCCGAGGTTGTAGGCTAGTGCTTGACCGGATACACGACTACTGTCTGGGATAGGAATAACAACATCAATGTCGTGATTGGGGCGCTCGCGGAGAATTTTTTCGGCAAGCTTTTCACCTTGGCGAAGGCGCGCTTTATAGATTGAGATACCGTCCATTATCGAATCTGGCCGCGCGAAGTAGACGTGCTCAAAAATACAAGGTCGGCAAGTGGTGTTCTCCGCGCACATTTGTGTGTATAGCTCGCCTTCTGTGGTGATGAAAATTGCCTCTCCGGGCTTAACATCACGCACTAGATCGAAACCTAACACATCGAGTGCGACGCTTTCTGAAGCAATCATGAACTCGGGACCCTGCAGGGTATCGCGCTGACCAAAGACCAAGGGACGAATACCATCGGGGTCGCGAAAGGCAACTAAGCCATAGTTTGCAATCAAAGCGACAGCTGCATAACCACCCTTTACACGTTTGTTAACATTGGTGACGGCGGTGAAAATATCGTCTTTTAACGCGCGTAGCTTGCCGAGTTTTTGCAGCTCTTTGGCGAAAACATTAAGCAACACTTCGGAGTCGGAATCGGTGTTCATATGGCGTAGGTCATCTCGATATAACTCATCGCGTACCGTATCCGCATTCGTCAAGTTGCCGTTATGTGCCAGGGCAATACCATAGGGCGAGTTAACATAAAAAGGCTGTGCCAAGGCCGGACCCGAGCTTCCAGCAGTCGGGTAACGCACGTGACCGATCCCATAGTTACCCGCTAGTCTGCGCATATGACGCGTGTGAAACACATCTTTAACGAGACCGTTGCCCTTCTGTTGTGCGATGCGACCATCATCGCAAGTCACGATTCCGGCTGCGTCCTGGCCACGATGTTGAAGCATCGTCAGTGCATCATACAACTGAAGATTGACCTCGCTCTTACTAACAATACCGACCAAACCACACATAAGTGCTTACCTCAAATTAACAGTCTATAGAAATAGTTTTTTACATAACTATTGAATAATTTTTTTCCCCGACTCGTAAAGTGAGCCAGTAATTGTTCTAAATTTGTCTTCGAAGCTTAGAAAATGTGAGATCAATCTAGATTCACTCCACCATAAGTCGCGATCAACTGGCACCATCTTAGGCAGATACAAAACGATAACCATGATAACAACAAAACCCCGAATTGCGCCAAACAAGACGCCTAACAATCGATCCGTACCCGACAACCCTGTCGCTCTTATCAGTGTTGATAAGAGATAGTTAACCGCGCCACCGACTAGCAGCGTGGCCACAAATAAACTCGCAAATGCAACCATTTGTCTGAGCGATATTGCATCAATATAAACCGTTAGCAAAGGTGCAAGCTTTGGACTGAACCACGAGGCAACGCCAAAAGCAATGATCCAAATAGCAACGGACAGCGCCTCTTTAACAAAGCCCCTGACGAGACTGATCGCACAAGAAAGTGAAAGAATTACAATGATTGTCCAATCGGCCCAATTAAACACCGCCATAACACAACCTTATTGAGCAGCTCTTCAAAATTTGGTGCGGGTGGAGAAAAATTGACATGCTAAACAATGCTCTAGTTACCCGATATAGGATTAAAGCGAAGTAGTTGTGATTTCACTTTATGAATCTTGTTGACTTCTTGCTGACGTCTTATGGCCTGATTTTTATCGATAAGAGGTCCAAGATAGACGCGATAAAACTGTCCTTGACTAGTTTGAGCCGACTTAAAATACGCCTTGTCGTTGCCTTTACTTAACGTCGCTACAAACTTTTCTGCGCTGGCCTGAGATCTAAAACTAGCAACCTGTAAAACCCATCCCAAGGGCACGCCTCGGCTATTGAGCCTCGCATCAATTTTTGGTGTATCGATTGCACCTTCAACTGTCGACTTTTTAGCTACCGGCGGCGTAGTTCCAACAAGACCTGTAGTGCCAGATCCCGGTGGTGCAGGCTGAAACAATTCAGATGCCGTTGGCACCACGACTCCTGCGGGTTTGATAGGCTTATTAATAACAATAGGTTCAATAAAAGGAGCTTTGGGTATTTGGCTGCGGGTATTTATCTCGACACGCTCTGTCTTTTGAAAAAATGAGGGTAGAAAAATAACAGCTAAAGCGATGAGTACGCCCGCACCGATTAGTCGTTGCTTAAGATGTTCGTCCACGTATGCGCCCACCAACAATTAATGATCAACTAACGATTGAATCGCCGCAACCGTATAAAAAGATCCGAAGACGATTATTCTATCATGCTCACAGGCAACAGAGCTCGCTTTATGAAAAGCATTTTCTATGGTTGGCTCGATATCGTATGAACACTGGTAGTGTCTCATTAATACGGATAAATCTCGAGCGCGAGCTGCGCGTGGCACCTTAACCAAATCGCCCAAATACCAGTGATCAATCACCTTTAATAGGGGTTTCAGTATCGCATCGTGATCTTTATCAGACATCACCGCCATCACCGCTAAGGTCCTACCTTGTTTATTAGTAGGCTCCTGTGACAGGCGACTCGCTAAGTGTACTGCTGCCGCAGGATTGTGCGCAACGTCGAAGATGACACAGCGTTCGGCCACTAGTGTCTTTTGAAAGCGACCAGTTAAGGTGAGGTTGTGCATTAGTGCCGTTAAAGCGATGGGTACAGGCCTGCGTTCAATGAGGTCGAGCACGACGAGCGCGGCGGCAACACTAGGTAGCGGCAGTGAAGGTAACGGCAATACACAAGCTAGGTCTTTGTACTGAAACTGCCAGTGCTGCGCTTGAATCAAATGACCTGGGATACCACCGGCATCTTGGGTAGCGACGGCTCGCACATCCCCTTGCAGACATATAGAGAAGTCTCTATCGATTAACAGGCTGTCTTCGCTGTTAGCGGCTTGATGTAAAGCCGGTGTTAAGTTTATCTCTGCAATAACAAGGGGGCGACCCGCACGTGCAACACCTAACTTTTCTTGGCTAATGATATTTCTATCGCTGCCTAGCCACTCCTCGTGATCGACATCAATAGAAGTCACCACAGCAATATCGGCGTCAACAATATTAACAGCGTCTAAGCGTCCACCTAAACCCACCTCTAAAATAATAGTGGGGATATTTTTTTGGGCGAAAATCCACAGAGCGGCCAGAGTACCAAACTCAAAGTATGTCAGTGATAAATCACCGCGAGCTGTATCTATAGCCGCGAACGCATCGCAAACTAAAGCCTCGCTAACGGGCTGCATATCGATACGAATGCGCTCGCAAAAATGGTGTATATGAGGTGAGGTATAACTGCCGACAAGTCCAGGCAGGAGTGTCTGTGCAGCTAGGTTGGTCGTTGAGCTATTAATTAAACTCTGCTCTAGAACAGACACACAAGAGCCTTTGCCATTAGTGCCCGCAACCGTAATGACCGTTGGTGTAGCCTCTGTATCTTGAAGCTTAAAAGCGGCGGAAAACTCGTGACTAATTACCGAGGCCGGCTGAAGAAGGTCGAGGGCACAGGCGACGGTGTGAACTCGCTGCAAACCTAGATCTATAGCTTTAGGATGCAGCGTCTCTAGCCAGCGGAGCCAGTCGTTAAGTTGGGAAAAGCGTGGCATTTATACGGCGGGGTTTTCCATCTCGTTGACTTCCTCGGCAAGAATGATCTCGTCGGGTTCAGGAACAATAGGGGGCTTTGAGTAGTAGGTAAACTTAGCTAACAGAGCACTTATTTTTTCGCGAAGTTGCTTGCGATGAATGATCAAGTCAATGGCGCCATGCTCTAACAAAAACTCACTTAACTGAAAACCTTTAGGTAACTTTTGGCGGATAGTCTGCTCTATAATAGCGGGGCCTGCAAAGCCTGCGCGCACGCCTGGCTCGGCTGTGTTGATGTCGCCCAAGAGTGCCAAGCTGGCTGAGACACCACCGTAAACCGGATCAGTCATAAATGAGATATACGGTGTCCCTTGTTGTTTTAAACGCTCGATTACGGCACTGGTCTTGGCCATTTGCATTAATGAGATCAGCGCCTCTTGCATGCGCGCACCCCCAGTTGCCGCAAAACATACTAAAGGTATATTTTCTTGCAAGGCAACTTGTGCCGCCCGCGTGAATTTTTCGCCGACAACATAGCCCATTGAACCGCCGTGAAAGGAGAACTCAAAAGCAACGACAACAAGAGGCATACCGTTAAGCTCGCCGCGCATCGCTATCAAAGCGTCTTTTTCTCCCGTTTTTTTCTGAGCTTCACTTAAACGATCTTTATATTTTTTAATATCTTTAAAATTAAGACGATCAACGGGAACCACATCCATTGCTAGCTCTTCGCGATGCTCTTCGTCCAAAAATATATCTAGGCGGCGGCGGGCACCAATACGAAAATGGTGATCGCATTTGGGGCAGACATCTAAATTCTTTTCTAGCTCGGGACGGTAGAGAACAGAGCTACACTTAACGCATTTTTTCCAGAGTCCCTCAGGCACTTTACTTGAATTACTTGATAACTGAGACTTTGCTTTACTTGGAACAATCTTATCTAGCCAACTCATACTGTTCTCATTTATAAATTATATGAATTTATTTTTTTATAACGGGCGTCTCAATGATCAAAAAACATCCAGCGCACTTGTGTTTAATTAATTATCGAGGCCTGCACGAATATTAGCAGCGATTTCGCCAACAGCGCTAACGATTTCAGCGTCGGTCTCATTCTGCAACTCACCCATTCTATCAACAAATATACTGCCAACAACAGCACCATCTCCATGTTCCGAGACTGCCTTAGCAGAGGTACCATCTTTTATGCCAAACCCGACACATAGGGGTAGATCGGTCATCGTACGTATTTCTAGCAATTTCGTTTTAACTGAATCTAAGTCTAAGTTACCCGCGCCGGTGACACCTTTCAGAGACACGTAGTAGACGAAACCACTCGCCATCGACACAATTTCACGGATACGAGAGCTAGTGGTGGTTGGGGCTAGTAAAAAGATGCTGTGTAGGTCTACTCGCTTTAATTCTACATTCAATGAAGACGCCTCTTCGGGAGGCAAGTCGACGGTCAATACGCCGTCGACTCCCGCGCTCGCGGCGGCATCCGCAAAAACACTGTAGCCTTTGCGCTCAATAGGGTTGGCATAACCCATCAAAATCACTGGAGTATCGTTATCGTGTTGACGAAATTGCGCAACCAATGCCATCGAGCTAGTCAGGCTTACCTTGTGTTCTAGCGCTCGCTCGTGCCCTAGCTGAATAACTTTGCCCTCGGCCATAGGGTCTGAAAATGGGATACCCAACTCGATAATGTCGACCCCTTGGCGCACCAACTCGTGCATTGTCGCAAGCGTGACCGATGGCCTGGGGTCGCCGCTTACAATATAGGCGACAAAAGCTTTACGAGAGGCTGCTTTGAGCGCATTCATGCGCGAAGTAATTCGATTCATGACGGTAATTTAAACCCTTTTTTCTTCTTAAAAAAAAAAGGCTGCTGCAAGTAGTTTGCAACAGCCTTTTGATATCTGCATTAGTATTTTACAGTGTAATGTTATCTAAGTCTGCCATTGTTAGAATATCTTTGTCGCCGCGACCCGATAAATTTATAACGATGGTCTGATCTTTCTCCATAGTTGCTGCTAACTTTTTCGCATAAGCAAGCGCATGAGCAGTTTCGAGCGCAGGCATAATGCCCTCAACTAGGGTGACTTCACGAAAGGCACTCAGCGCCTCTTGGTCGGTCACGGCGACATAGTCGACACGCCCTAAATCTTTTAACCACGAGTGTTCTGGCCCAACACCAGGGTAATCGAGCCCAGCCGAGACGGAGTGAGTGTCGATTATTTGGCCGTTCTCATCTTCCATCAAGTAGGTTCGGCTACCGTGCAACACACCGGGTATACCATCATTTAACGGTGCCGCATGGCGGCCAGTTTCAACGCCGTCGCCACCGGCTTCAACACCCACCATGCGCACGCTTCCATCGTTTAAAAATGGGTGAAATAGACCTATCGCATTTGATCCGCCGCCAACACAAGCAACTAGTGCATCAGGTAGCTTACCTGTCTGATTAAGACACTGTTGACGAGCTTCACGTCCAATAATTGATTGAAAGTCACGAACCAGCTCTGGATAAGGGTGTGGACCGGCGACGGTGCCAATGATATAGAAGGTATCGTCGACGTTGGTCACCCAATCGCGCATAGCTTCGTTCATTGCATCTTTCAGTGTGCGTGTGCCCGAGGTAACAGCGGTCACTTTTGCGCCTAAGAGCTTCATTCTGTAGACATTTAGTGACTGCCGACGTACGTCTTCCTCACCCATAAAGACTTCGCACTCAAGCCCCAAACGTGTTGCGACTGTTGCAGTGGCGACTCCGTGTTGGCCAGCCCCTGTCTCTGCAATAACACGTTTTTTGCCGGAGTATTTCGCAAGCAAAGCCTGTCCGATAGTGTTGTTTACCTTGTGTGCACCCGTGTGATTTAAGTCTTCACGCTTGAAGTAGATTTGGGCTCCGCCCGTCTCAAGACTCCAGCGCTCGGCGTGATACAACGGCGACGGACGACCGACGTAGTGGGCCATGTCTTTATCAAATTCCGCTTGAAAACCTGGATCATCTTTTAGCTTCTTGTAGATGGCTGCGAGCTCATCTAGTGCAGAAATTAAGGTTTCAGAGACAAAGCGTCCACCGTAAATACCAAAGTGACCGTTTTTGTCTGGAAAGCATGAGTAGTCTATATTCTCTGCCGACGTTAAATCATTCACGAGTTTGCTCCATTACTGTATTAATTCTAAATAATATTTTTACTACTATGTTCACTTTCTTCTATCACGATACTTATTAGTTCATTTACGCAAAAAAGGCTTGATCAAGTCATATTAATTAAGACTGGCGGGCACTTTATGAAAAGCTCTTTGCAGCCCGAACAAATGATTCTATTTTCTGTGCCTCTTTGATACCTGGGGCACGCTCGACGCCCCCGCTGACGTCAACACCATAAATACTGGTCTCGGCGACGGCGCGGCGAATATTCTCTGGCGTTAAGCCACCCGCGAGAATAATGGCTCGGCTAGAATCTTTAGGAACCCGCTGCCAATCAAAAGTTTCTCCAGTACCACCGGGAACGCCCGGTGTATAGGCATCCAACAATATACCAAGTGCACTATCGAAATGCGCTATCGCTGCGTGCACGTCGAGATCTTCGCGCATGCGCAGGGCTTTCATGTAAGGCCTTGAAAACTGTTCGCAGAACTCTGCTGGCTCGTCCCCATGAAATTGAATCACGTGGATGGGGACACGCTTTAATATATCCGCAATTACATCGCTGGGCGCATTGACAAATAGGGCAACTACTGTGACAAATGGCCCCACTGCCCGTGCAATTGCCTCAGCTTGCTCTACACTTACACAACGTGGGCTGGGTTCATAAAATACCAAGCCAATTGCATCAGCGCCGGCTTTTACCGCCATTATGGCGTCGTCTACGGAGGTTATTCCACACACTTTAACACGCATATTTATTATCTTTTGATATAATTAAAATTATACGATGGATGCGATGTATCTGCTCAAATAGTTTTAAAAATTACACTCTATTTTTAGCGTTCACCCACGCGACGATTGGTCAACTATACGTTAATTACCTTAACAGAACTTAGATATCCCAGCGACAGTATTAGTAAAGCGCCTTATGCTCAAGCAATAAAGCTGTAAATCTAGCACAGGCAATGTCACAAATTAGCTCACTGCGCTCATCGGACTTTTACGCAAGCGATCGATGCGTCCACAGTCGTCAATACGTGGGCCTGATGGGTCGAGCCTTAAACAGTATTTAGCTAAGGATCTGTGCAGCCTTTAAGCAGCTAATGCAGAACTAGGCGATTAACTGCACACAACGGGCTAGCGGGTTGCAAGTCAACTTGATATCGCTACGTTCAAGCAGATGCATTTACCACTTAAACGTCTGTTTGTGGGTTCAATAAGCCGGCAATTATGTAGGGGCCCATAGGGCAACTAGGTAGGTCAAAACTAGCATCGTACTCAATTTTAACCAGGTAAAGTCCAGCAGCCGGTGCCGTCACACCTCCACAGCGTCGATCCTCACTCGCTAATACCGAACCAACCCAAGATGGTGGTCGGTCTCCTGTTGCAACCGACGCCAGCACACCTACGATGTTTCTGACCATGTGGTATAAAAATGCAGTGGCCGTAACTTCGATAACAATAAAATCACCCACTTTATTGATAGTAATGGCATCCATACGCCTAATTGATGTTTTAGATTGGCAATCAGCGGCCCTAAAAGCATTAAAATTGTGCTCTCCGATCAGGTATCGACTACCCGCAATCATGTCGTCAAGGTTAAAGCGTCTACGATCCCATGTGACCAGGTTTTTCATCAGCGCGGAAGGTGTGCGTGTATTGTAAATAATATAGCGATAGGTGCGCGCGCGCGCGCTAAAGCGCGAGTGAAATAGTGGGCTCACCACCTGCGCCCAACGAATACTAACACCGTCATCAATCTTAGCATTAGCTCCGCGCAACCATGCTTTTTCTGGCCGCTGCGCGTGGGTATCAAAATGCACGACCTGGTTAGTCGCGTGAACGCCGGTGTCAGTCCGACCTGCACAGACTAAGGCAATAGGTTCATTACAAATAAAGGTGAGCGCCGACTCGAGCGTTTTCTGAACAGTCGCTATGCCCGAAACCTGCGACTGGAAACCATGAAACAGGCTGCCATTATACTCAATACCAAGTGCGACTCTATGCATACCCTTGGGAAATAAGCTGACATCAAATATTTCGCCGTTGCGCTTGTAGGCATGATTGCGCTGAAAACTGTCTGTCATTAACTTAAATTAGGCTCTTGTTTTGTGGTTAGTCAATTAGTTGCTAATCTGAAGATAAAAACGACCACTTAGCGGTCGTTTTTATCTGGCATATAGTGAATTAAAGAAGAACTTAGGAATTAGAGATTATCCATTCCGCGTCGAACTTTTGGGTGTCGCTGCCCTCCTCCATAACTTCTTTGAGTATCTCTTCAGCACCTTCACGATCACCCATGTCCATGTAGGCTTTTGCTAAATCTAACTTGGTTGAGACCTCGTCGGACTCCTCAAAAAAGTCTAACTCATCATCTGCAGAAACACTAGTATCTTCATTAGCATCCGCTATGTGTAAATCCGGAGTCACTGAGTGACCCTCGTCGCGACTCGTCTCTGGGCTTCTATCAGCCTCTAAGTTTGAAGTTTCAAGAGTTGCTGTGGGCTCGACTAGATCATCTTCAGACAAGGCATCCATTCCTACGGTCATTGCCTCTATCTCTTTATCTAAAGTCGCCATATCAATATCTGTTGGTGGCGGACTATTTAGGTCTAAATTATCGTCGGCGTCTATCTCCTTATTAGCCGCAGTGACCCCACCGGCGGTTTCTGCATCCACGTCGAAGGAGTCAATATCATCATCTAATGAAAGAGATAAATCTTCACTGCCATCAGCCGGTATATCGAATTCCAAATCATCCACGTCACCGACGTCATCTTCATCAATCTGAACACTAAAATCATTGCCTAAACCATCGTCTGAACTGATGTCCGTCGAGAAACTCGAAGTATCCAAGTCATCGTCAAAAGACGATTCAACGTCTAAATCATCATCGAAATCAAAACTAAAGTCATCGGCTAAATCGTCATCCACACGCACAGCGCTTGGATGAGAAGAAGGATCGTCGTCCAAAGACAGCTCGGCGTCTAAATCATCATCGAGATCGAAATTAAAGTCGCTGGCCAAATCGTCATCCACACGCACAGCACTTGAATGAAGCGACGGCTCATCGTCGAGAGTAAAATCGTCGTCGATATCGAGACTAAACTCATTGTCTACATCTAGGTCGAAAACCTCATCAGCCAGAGTCGAGGTGACGACGGTGTCCTCTAAAGCGAGGCTATCTTCTAGCTCTTCATCTAGGTCGAGATCTAGGTCAACCTCCATTTCATCTGAAGCATCAACCTCGAACTCGTTGCTTGTCGGAATCTCTGTCGATTCAGCATCACTGGTTTCATTAAGATCCAGAGAAAAATCAAAGTCTGCCACAGCGTCGTCTACTTCGAGCTCTGCCGATCCGATAGCATCGTCGTTTAGCGTTGACGACGACTCGTCAAGATCAAGTGCGAAGTCGGTATCGGCAGACTCAGACAGCATTTTATTGTCTTTAGTGTCGGCAGCTACGTCGGCAACATCATCTAGGTCGAGGGGCAATCCATCTAGATCAAAATCTGTTTCTGTTTCTGAAAAGATCATACTATCGTCGTCAGTAGATACGACTAGCTTGTCAGTATCGAGATCTAGGCCTAAATCACTGCTATCGACTTCATCTGAAAAATCTAACCCATCATCTTTGAGAGAATATTGATCGGTGTCGAACGGCTCGGCATTTTCTATTTGTTTACGCAAGGCCATTGCTTGATCATTCGCATAAACATTGCCCAACGGCAACAGCTGCGCATACTGCTCATCAAAACCAGTTGAGTTTTTCGATTTTGCATAGATCGCTAACAACCCAAGACGCGCATGAGCGTTGTCTGGATTTTCTTGTATTTCTTTTTGCAGCAGCTCTATAGCCTTATCTTCTTGTCCTAGACTCACATAAATGTCGGCCTCAGCAACAACATCTTCAGTTTGCGCCCGAACCGCTTCATCGGAGTCTTCGTCCATCAAGAAGCCATCTTCCTCAACGTAAGCTTCATCATCTAGAGGGCTCAGGTCGTCCAGATCTTCTTCATTCAAATCAAATATATTGTCCTCCTCACCCGCTAGCGCGAAGTCTTCGAGGTCGTCTTCCGGCTTCTTTTTCAAGCGCAAGAACACCAACACTGCCACTAAAAACACCAAAGCCGCGACACTGACAAATAACATGTTTGTCTTTAAAACGTCGACAGCAGTCTCGACAAATGAAGGTTGTTGAGCTGTGACAAGATCATTAGCATTTATCGACTCTGGCGCAGCTGGCGCGGCGGGTTCTGAGTCTAGTTTGTCGGGCTCGGTTAAAGACTCGGTCGGTGTGCTCGTCAACCCAACATTGCTTGCACGAGCCTCCTCATCTATTGAGTTTTTAGACGCGAACTCTAGGGCTTTTAATTGATCACTCGTTACCGCAATCAAACTTTCCATGGTCTCTATTTGCGCCTGTAATTCAGCAACTCTTAAGCTTAGCTCCTCATTTTGTCGGGTCGAACGCGCCAGCCCGTCATTAGCAATTGCCAAGTCATTCTGCAATGACTCACCACGTCCACTCATGCCGCTACCTTTGACGTTAGATTCACCAGAATCAGCCGACCCTAAGGTTAGACGACCCTCAACTGGAGCCGACGTCTGCGCAGCAGGCGCTGTGGGAGCAGCAGAGATCAAAACTGCTTTCTGAGCAGACTGTTTGTTAGTTGACCATGCTTGATTTTGTTCACGAACCACATCCATCGCTTGTCGATAACCTATATTAGCGACTTCCTCATTAGTAGGTATACGTAATAAGCGCCCATTTTTTAGGCGGTTAATATTGCCTTTCACAAACGCATCTGGATTGGCTCGTAAAATAGCGACCATCTTTTGATTAACGGAGGCTGAAGAGTCCGCAAGAGCTCCCTCGGTTATCTGCCAAAGTGTGTCACCAGATTTTACCTTGTAATCATCAACTTCAACAATACCGACTCGAGCCACAGTGGAGGTAGATTCGACGCTTAATTTAGGCGTTACTGGCGTTAAGTTTACTTTGGGAGCTCGCTCAGGGATCAGCGGAGTTGGGCTGGGAGCAAATATGGGTGTCTGTGGCCGAGAAGATTTTAGAGCGGGAGTCACCGGTACAGGAGAGGCCACAGCAACACTGCTGGGCAAATTCACAGGCGCACTGGCGCTCGCCTCGTTGAACACGGGGAGGTCTAACAACAAGGTATATTCACGCAATAGCCGTCCACTGGGCCACTGCACTTCTACCAAGAAGTTTAAGTAGGGCTCGGTGATAGGTTTACTAGACGTTACTTTTATGAAGGGATTAG
>JBLIME010000018.1:0-20640 GCA_047638515.1 Pseudohongiellaceae bacterium | reverse complement strand
CGGTAATAAAGATCAGCGCGAAATAATTGTTGCTTACAAGCTTGCTCTAGATCGATCTTACCCGCTGCAATAAAGCGAATATCGAGATCGATAACTTTATTGGAACCTAGACGAACAATTGAGCGAGCCTCGATCACACGTAATAATTTAACTTGTAACTCTAGGGGCATCGATTCAATTTCATCTAAAAAAATTGTGCCTCCATTGGCATACTCAAGCTTACCCACGCGCTGCTTATTGGCGCTGGTAAAAGCCCCTGACTCGTGGCCGAATAACTCAGACTCCATCATCTCAATAGGAATAGCGCCACAATTCAGCGCAACAAAGGGCTTATTTTTACGCGAGCCCTCCTCGTGCAGAGCGCGAGCAACCACTTCTTTGCCAGAGCCAGTTTCTCCCCAAATCAAGATGTCAACATGGGTTTGTGCAAGCGCCATGGTCTCGGCACGCAGAGTCACCATAGCAGGCGTACGCCCTACTAAACGTTTGTCGAGCCCATCTTGACTAACGAGCTCGTCTCGAAGCGATCTATTTTCTAGCACTAGGCGGCGTTTTTCTAAACCTCGAGAGACGGCACCCACTAAGCGCTCCGCAGCAAAGGGCTTTTCAATAAAGTCATAGGCGCCATTACGCATAGCATGCACCGCCGTTGATACGTCGCCGTGACCGGTAATAACGATCGTTGGCAGTGCGGGATCTATCTCCAAAACCTTTAACAACAGCTCTAAACCATCGATCGCCGCCATTTTGATATCAGTTACGATAACACCGTATAAATCACGCGTTATGGTATCCAGCGCATCGTAACCATTTTGATAGGAGTCTACATTTAAGCCCGCAAGCTCTAAGCTTTGGGTTAATGCATGCCGCAGGTCTTCGTCGTCATCTACAATAATTACTTTTGCATCTTTGATCATCATCACTCAAATTTTAATGTAGCCTTACAGGGCTATGACATTGTTAATTTATTAACTGTTGGTTCATTGTTTTATGCTATTTAGCGGTTATTTGTTACATCGGCCAAGGGCAGACGTAACTCAAAAATCGATCCGTATTTTTGTGAGTCTGCGGTGCCTTCTTTAAGAGCAATAGTGCCTTTAAAATCATTCAGTAAGGTTGAGACAATAAACAAACCCAAACCGAGACCATTACCTGATTTTTTTGTCGTGTAAAAGGCATTAAACATGTTGGCTTTAACTGCTTCAGAGATGCCTACACCCGTATCTTTGATTAAAATAATAGCATATCTATGATGGCTAGATATTGACGGCCCCTCTTCTAAAAGCCATTCAATTTTAACTTGCTGCAAAGAGCAGCTAGTCACGGCATCCATTGCATTAGTGACTAAGTTTGAAACGATTTGTAAAAGTTTGCCCTGCTCTCCGGTTAAATAAATCGCCTCTTTAGATGCGCATAACTGCAGTGATACGTTTTGTTTTTTAGCCTGTGGCGACAGCAAGATAATTAATTCGTCCATCACCGCGCCAACAGAAAAAAATTCGTACTCGTGGGTTGATTTATGCGCGAAGCGACGCAGAGTTGTGGTCAAACCTGCCATTTTATCAACTAAAAGTTTGATACGCTGAAGATTCTGTAAGGCGCTGAGGGAGTTATCTTTATCTATAAAAGTAGTGGCGTTATCTGCATAAGAGCGAATAGCTGCCAACGGTTGATTGTACTCGTGGGCAAGCGCGGTGGACATCTGACCAATGCCGGCGAGCTTTGCAGCTTGAATCAATTCATTTTGCGCATCGCGCAGATGTTTTTCGGCATTGCGACGCTCATCTATCTCAACATTTAACTGTTGGTTACTAGCACTGAGCTCGTGAGTTCTGTCTCTCACTTGACGCTCTAGGCGTAGCGAAAACGCAAGCTGCGAACGCTGTTCTTTGAGCAGGCGCCGAAGGTGTGCACGCCACGTAAAAAACGACATCGCAATCAATAACAACACTAAAAATGTAATCAGCACCGCATTGTTTCTCTGAGCGCGAATTGCGTGGTAATTCACGAAAATATAAATATTCCAGTCAAGTAGTGCAACGTACTGAGAAACTTGTAAAAATACTCGTCCCTCTTCTTTCCGCAAAGCCTCTTTAAATGTCAGCTTACTGTCCGATGAAGACGAGACCTTCTCGATTAAATTACTTTTATAATAAGAGTCACCGTTGGACTCTCGCGTTTTTAAGGGCCTAGCCGCTTTATCCGCAAAACTATTATCTTTAATCTCGTCATCAAAATAACGTAAGCGCCACTGCCTAATACTCGACAGCAAAACTCGCTGACTGGCATCAATTATTAAAATCGGGTCTGGCAACAACAACAACACCTGTTCTAGGTATTCTAAATTGAGGCGAACAACCACGACACCTAATATCTCATTGTTATAAAAAACTGGCGAGGCGATAATATAGAGCCTTTGGCCGGTTTGAGAGACGACATTACCGCGACCTAAGCTACCTTGCATCGCCGTTATAAAATAGCTCTGTTGAGCAATATTGGTCGTCTTTTCTGCGGGCTGATCTTTTCTAAGCACCCAGCCTTTACGATCGGCAATCCAAATATCATTAGCACCACTTATGCCTATAAAGTTTAAGGTCAGCTCATTGGCACTGGGCAAAACATCGAGAGGGTTTTTTGCACGCAGGGCAAGTTGTATATCCGGGCGACGAGAAATGAGTGCCGCCAACACTGTATATTTTTCTAGACTAGTCTTTAGCGTCTCAGTTTGAAAGGCGAGCGTACCTTGCATACGCGCCTTCGCTTGAGTAAGCGCATTGCGCTGCGCAAGATAACTCGCCGCCAGTAGAACCAATAAAGAGCCAACCAAACAATAGATGATGATTAGTCCATCGCGATTGAAAAATTTACTTTTTAACATAATGACTCGTTATGCTGGTTCGTTGCTCGACGTTAGCTATCAATACTGATGGCGTCAACCTTTTGAAAGCCTCGAGGCAGTTTATGACCGCGACGACCACGCTCGCCGCGATAGTGATCGAGCTCCGACAATCTAAAGCTCGCATGGCGCTTGCCCGAGTAAACCGTTAGCTTTTGCTTGCCGCTGATTAGTCCCGCTGCAATCACAAACTCTTCTCGGCCCTGAACTCGCGCCGCTGCAATGCTTAACATTTTGTTGCCTTTACCGCGAGCAAGTTCAGGAAGCTCCGCCAGTGGAAACAACAGCATGCGGCCTTCGTTACTGATCACCACCACGTTTATTTCATCGCCCTGCACCTGCAAACTAATCAGTGACGGCTCTAACACCTTGGCGCCTTTGGGTAGGCTTAGTAAAGCTTTGCCAGCCTTGTTTTTGGTGTATAAATCACCTAACTTGGCAATGAACCCATAGCCTGCGTCGCTCGCAATTAACACTCTCTGCTCATCTTGCCCCATTAACAAGCCGGTAAATACAGCGCCGCTAGGAGGATTGATTCGACCGCTTGCCGGTTCGCCTTGCCCCCTCGCTGATGGCAATGTGTGGGCGGCTACAGCGTAACTACGGCCCGTCGAATCGATCAGCAGTGCATTTTGATTAGACTTACCCTTGACCGCAAATTTAAAGCTATCACCGGATTTATAGTTGAGTGATAGGGGATCGACCTCGTGCCCTTTTGCTGCTCGTATCCAGCCCATTTGAGAAATCACCACGGTAATGGGATCGGTCGTTAATAGATCTGACTCGCTCAGTGCTCGCGCTTCACCGCGAATAACTACCGGCGAACGGCGGTCGTCACCATGCTTGTCGGCTATGTCTTGTAGCTCTTTTTTTACTAGATTTTTTAATTTAATGGCCGACGCTAATAGTGCCTCTAACTTGTCTCGCTCTTTGGCGAGCTCTTCTTGCTCACCACGAATTTTAAATTCTTCAAGCTTGGCAATTTGTCGTAGCTTTAACTCGAGCACGGCCTCGGCTTGCACTTCGGTAATTTCAAAGCGTTTAATCAGCTCTTGCTTGGGATGGTCTTTGAAGCGAATAATTTCTATGACTTCATCAATATTTAAAAACGCAACCAGATAGCCCTCGAGCACATGCAGTCGCTTTAATATTTTGTCGAGTCTAAACTGTAGCCGGCGTCGGACTGTAACCATTCTAAATTTAAGCCATTCAGTCAAGATAACAACCAGCGGTTTTACGGAGGGCAGGCCATCGACGCCAATCATGTTCATGTTGATACGATAGGTTCGCTCAAGATCGGTCGAGGCAAATAGATGACTCATTAACTGCTCTATATCAATACGATTAGAGCGCGGAATAATAAGGAGTCTGGTTGGGTTTTCGTGATCAGATTCATCGCGTAGATCAGCCACCATTGGCAGCTTTTTAGCCTGCATTTGCGCTGCAATTTGCTCCATGACTTTAGCACCACTTACCTGGTGTGGTAGTGCAGTGATAACTACATCACCGTCTTCTTTGGTCCAGATTGCACGCATGCGCAAACTACCACGACCCGTCTCGTACATATTGAGAATGTCTTTCTTCGGTGTAATAATTTCTGCTTGCGTGGGCATATCGGGCGCGCTAACAAACTCACAGAGCTCCACCGTGGTCGCCTTTGGATTTTGCATCAGGTGGACCGTAGCATTAACTATTTCACGCAAATTATGTGGTGGAATATCCGTAGCCATGCCGACGGCTATGCCCGTAGTGCCATTTAGTAAGATATTGGGTACTTGCGCAGGTAATATTTTTGGCTCCTCTAGGGTGCCATCAAAATTAGGCAGCCAATCAGCCGTACCTTGCGCAAGCTCACCCAAAAGCACATCACTGTAAGCCGTAAGGCGCGACTCGGTGTAGCGCATCGCTGCAAACGACTTAGGGTCATCTGGCGCACCCCAATTGCCCTGACCGTCAATTAACGGGTAGCGATAAGAAAATGACTGCGCCATTAATACCATAGCCTCATAAGCGGCCGAGTCACCATGTGGATGAAACTTACCGATCACATCACCCACGGTACGCGCAGACTTTTTAAATTTAGCGGTCGACTTCAGGCCAAGCTCACTCATTGCATAAATTATACGACGTTGAACAGGCTTCAAACCATCTCCGATATGCGGCAAGGCGCGATCCAAAATGACGTACATAGAATAATCGAGATAGGCTTTTTCGGCATAATCTTTTAAAGGAATTGATTCATAATTTTCTGGTGTGACCATCTCGGACATAACGTCTTCCTAAATTTTATCGGTAAATAGTTTATAGTTTTACAGTCGCTAGCACGCCTTAAAAATCGGCACAGCCCATGACTGCCTAACACTTTTATTGGTTGAGATAATCGACAATTACTAGACGCGCTGACGATAAGCTAACCGTAGCTACGCCTTACCCGCTGACAAGATCTAGCAATTTATCCCGAAGGCTATCGACTCGCTTATTGAAGTTGCCGTCAAGCCCAACCGCACTTATTTAAAGCGGCCTGACGTTGTCCTGGAGCTACACGCTGCCTGGTTATTCAGCTCTGCGGCTAAGATTCACAATACCACTAAAATTTTGCACTAACACAGGCGGGTACAGGATAAGTAGTTAAGACTATATCTCCACGACGCCGAGGCTGACAATCTGTCGTCAAGACCTTAGCTGCAAAAAAGTGGACAATAGCGATATCGGTAATATTAGCATTTTTGAATGATCACTCGCGTGAAAATCGATAATAACCACCGGAAGACAATCGTAAATTACAACGACCAATAAGGCCATTAATATAAGAGAGAACGATCACTTCTTTTCTAGATGCAGTGGGTCACGATGACCTGAAGCTTTACTGTTTCAATTAGAGCAACATTTTTGCCGATGTATGCTGACTTGTCTTATTTCTACTGAGGTCTACTGAGAGGTCAGCCGCATTATCATCTTGTTCTGATTACTACCCGTGCTCTGGTGAGCTAGCGGCTAAACTCTGCTTAACAAACGCATCATACTCATTCTAGTTTATTGGGTATTCTCACCTTTGGTCTAACTGCAGCGGGCTATTTTTGTACAGATGGGTAACGATCAAAAATTAGGGGCAGTGATACGCCTGACCTATATCCAGCTGCCTTATCAAACGATCCTATCGAGCTAGGCTGACGAATAACCGTGTCAAATACAGCCTGAGTATTGATACTACTAGTGAACACAAGCTTGGTAAGTTAGCGCTTACAGTCTGTGCATCTAAAGGCTTATATCTTTTTAGCGAAAGATCCCAAACAATGCCATTGTTAACGATCATCTAGCTTGTCCTGCGGCACTATTTGAAGTGGAACCGGGCTTGGTGGCCTACCTAAACGAGTGCTCGCATTAATCGAGACAGACTGTGGGTAGGCTGAGGGCTGAAAATTATTACTAATATTAAGAAATGCGCTATCCACGTGCGTCTCAAAACGACGAAAGCTATTAATAGTGGCATCGTCTAGCTGGAAGCTGGGGCTGAGTTTATTGGGTACTATATGCCTTGACTTATACCCAAGCAGCCTTGGTAAGGCCGCTATGTCGCCTCTAAAACGCTAGATTAAGTCCTTGTTGCCGCTATAGGTCTGCTTTTCAAGCCACCGAACAAGCCACCGAATCGATTGAATATTACTGACATTTCTGGAAAAAAACATTTTTTTTACTATAGTTATGCACAAGCCTTGTACTCACCATAATATCAATAAGAGGACTTACAAATAATGAAAAGAAATCCGCTTTATTCACTTCAATTATTCATCAGCTTAGCTGTTGGGATTGGCTGTATCACCGTCCTTTGGAGCCTTGTGTTTGGCTTTATGGCGGCTATTGTCATCACTCTCAGTTCGACGTTATTGGTTGCGGTGATACTCTACTCGATGACGCTGAAAGCATTAAGTCGCCAGCTTCAGTTGCTTAAGGAGGCCTACTTTAGCGACAAAAGCCATGTAAACAGCCCATTAGAGATACTCTTGGCTCTTGATGAGCGTCTTCTGAGCTCTTATAAAACGGCGACTAGTGTCGCCGATACCTGCTCGAGGGTCGCGATTGCGGGTGCTGAAGTTTCGTTTGCCTGCGACACATTAAAAAAGCGTGTTGGCCATCAAATCAAAAGTATCGAGGCACTAGATAGTACCTCGGCGATTGTTACAAAAAACATACAACACGCCCTCGATGACAGTAATCACCTCGGTGAGCTGTCAACCTTAACGAGCAAAGCCAGCTTAGAGGGGCGCAGTGCCATTGAATCAACGACAGCAGATATGGGAAAAACAGTCGATCAAGTAGAGGCTGTAGCCTTATTAGTTAATGAACTCGATACTCAGACATCGCAAATATTTGCTATCACTAACGAAATTAATAGCATTGCAGAACAAACAAATCTACTCGCCTTGAACGCCTCAATTGAAGCCGCAAGAGCTGGAGAGCATGGGCGTGGGTTTGCCGTTGTTGCGGATGAAGTGCGCAACCTTGCCAATCGCACCAAATCGTCTACCAGTGAAATTAGCGGTATGGCAAAAAGCATTAATCAAGAAATCGCCAAGGTTAGTACTGCCATGTCTGATTTAATTAGTGTGGTACGTGAGACCAAAGAACAAACTAATAAAGTCGACATTTCACTTCAAGAGATTAACACTCAATCGGCGAAAGTGGATCTTCAAGTCATCAAAGCACGCGATCACGCACGGCAAAACAGTGAGCATCAATCAGCTATTGCTAATAAATTCAGCGAATTAATGGCCGAGTTAAAGTCAACTGGTGAAGACGTAGAGGCAGTCCTTGGGCAATCGAGTGGTTTATCTAATCGAGCAGAATATATCTATGAGTTACTCGGTGAAGATGTCTTAAACGGTGAACACGCGATCGTGCTTCAAAGAGCACAAGCGGCCGTGCAAGCAATCGAGAGATGCTTTGCAGAATCGATTGAAAATAATGTTATTGCAGAGGCGGATTTATTCGATAGAAATTATGTGCCTATAGCCAACACCGATCCGCTTAAACACAGCACTCGCTTTGATACTTTTACCGATAGCGTGTTACCGCATATTCAAGAGCCTATTCTTGATGAAAACTGTATTTTATATGCGGGTGCAGTCGATAATAACGGTTATTTTCCTACTCACAACAAATGCTTTTCACAAGCGTTAACAGGAAACTACGGCGTCGACATTGTCAAGAATAGAACTAAACGCATCTTTGACGACCCAACGGGTTCAAGATGCGGTAATCATGAAAAAAACTTTTTAATCCAAACCTACAAGCGTGATACCGGTGAAATTGTCCACGATCTATCGGTACCCATTTATATTAAAGACAAACACTGGGGTGGCTTTCGCATAGGTTATAAATCGACCCACTAATAGCTTGCAAGCAATGTCGAAGTCGACGCAGCGCTGGTAGTCGATGGCTTGGCGGAACGTCCAGCATCAATTTTGAGTATGCTTGTCCACACTTTGCTTAAATCTCAAGAACACCCCAGACCGCCGAGTCTGGGGCACAAGACTTAGCTCATAGAGCTTAGGGCAGGCCCGAAATTGGTGATCAACTGCTACCGCAGCAAAGCTTAATCCGCGTTTTATATAAAGACTCGGACGCTGCTGGCGTTACGGTGTTGTTAGCTGTAAATTTTACAACAGCATATAGTGAACATCACAACCAAAACTAGCGACTGAAATACCATTGATCATTGCCGTTTATCGATGACTAACAGGCAATACGTCATTATTACCTACACGAGAAATAGCATCTCTGCTCACCGCCAATGGCCATTCGGCTTTAGATATTTGAAGAAAACAGACACAGGTATCCTCCCACATTGGTGATACCTACTTATAGCCGCTTACGTTGTATAAGTGCTATTGAAAATCTATACCCGATCTTTAGAAGGCCTAGTCACGGACTCGATGCGACATTAATCTTTATCAATACGCTCTATGGAATTAATGATGATTACTCTCATTAATTTTTGTCGTGGCCTGGAGCTATGACCTGAGAATTAATTAACGACCTTAGGGACGAAGGAGCGCCGACTGTCGATCAATGCGTCGATTAACAAGGCTTAGCGGAGAATTTAAAAAAGTGAAGGGTTTTCATGTATTTTGTAGCACTCCTGTGCTCTAAATCCCATCACATCGACCACAAGCAAAGAATCCTCACAAAAGCTTGATGCTAGATCACTCACCTAGATTATAAATAATTGAAGGTCATTCATTCATTAAAAAATAAAACTGGAGACCTGAACCCACTGAGCACCCGCATTTAATTAAGTGCGAGGCAACGTCCAACGTCAATAGCAATGACAATGTCAGCGTCAACGCCAGCCCACAAATGCTAACGATTATTATTTGCATTGACAGGTTTAACAACAATCATTATGCTGCGTTTATGGTTAGTGGGGACATCGAACAAAACTGTGACCCGAAAATGCATCGTAATGCCACACATCAGATCAACAGCTGTATAACTAAAGTCAACTAAGTCAGTTGCTTTTTTAATTATTCGGATCAAGATTCTATTATCTGGACATGTATCTCACTAAAAAATACTTGAAGATATGCAACCTACAGGAGAATTAAAAGTGATAATTTCTAAGTGATCTGACACAAGGGTGGCGAATATAATTGTTAACGTGTGCAGAATAATTAGTTGACGCCAACAAGGAGGTTTTGGTTGGTTGCCTAAATACACCGATTAAACTAGCGCCGTCGGATATGATCGTCCAGAATTTTTTGAAGTCAGCTTGTCTATTTAGATCAATTAACGTGTGGACGCAATGAGCAAGATGAACGTGAATTTTCACACGGCGTGGCACCCTAGGGCTGGAGGCCAGTGTGATAGGCACACCGCACTGCCACTCTAAAAATTATAGATGTATTCCATTTTATTATTATGGGATTCCACCCTAAACTTTAATGGCAGTCGCCTTAATATTTTAAATTAAAAGTGTCTACAACAGAAAATTTTTATAGGCGTAAACAATGAACTTTATGTGTAAGAAACATCGTGAACAATTGAGTGACGACCCCAAGGCTGCGACTGCTCTTTGGTCAAGCCTTATGTTTGTGGCTAGACATCAAGCAAATAATCAAGCGTGGGAAAAATCGATAATATCCTATGGTAATGCACTTGATGCTGCCCAGGTTATTTTTGAAAGAGATCCCAGATCACCTGAGGTGAGCCGCTATGTACGAACAGCTTCAGAGTTAGCCTTTACGATTAGGCAGTGCAACCATACGATCGACGTTCAACGGATCGTTGCGGTAGTGACCGGCAATTTAGAAAAGAGTCTTTATCCTGCTAGTGTGCAACTTTTATTGCACCCCCTAACAGAAATTGCCTACTGTCCGTTATCAGAAGTCAATCAATGGGTGAAGGCATTATTTGAATGCTGACATCTACGTTCAAAATTATAGCTCTCACTAAGAGTGTTTATGATGGCTATACATTTAATTGAAATTATAAACCGCGGATGCCAATGACATGCTAGATTGGAAGCTACTAATCACTGATGCAAAAAAAGCGTATTATAACTATTGTTACGACGATGCTATTGAGGTGAATAATCATGCTCTTATGTTGTCTAAAAAACACTTTGATAATATATTTATTTCAAACGATCCTGAAAAAGCAGTTGCGTTAGTAGTCATTAGTTATTTAAATATAATTGACAGCCATGTTGCAAAAAACAAATTTACTTCCGCGCAGATTTTATTTGAAGATATTTTTTATTTTCTTAGGGATATCAATAAACGACCTAATAAGTGCTCTTTTCAAAAAGCAGCCATCATTAATGCTGTAAAGAAACTCTATGTAGAATGGTCTCTTTTCCTTAAGTATCACTCGGTATCGCTATCGGGAAATAATGAAGTTTGGCTTAAAAAGCTACCTACTTTTATTTCACTTTTGTCTAATGAAGACGATGTTATTCATTAGCTGTCTATTTTGACCATCGAACACTGGTGATATTGTCGTCGTTAATGATTCGACCTTTAAAAAACGCTAAACGATTGTAACGACAAAAAAATAGCGAATGCTGTTGAAAAAGTGGCTATACGAGCAGCTCTATCTCGAAGAACGTCTCAGTGACTTCTAATCAAAGCAGTATCAGTCTCCCAACCGCACTTTTAGTTATCGACAATAGAAGTCTCTCACCTTCTAGCATGCACTCGCTAACGTGACCCCGGACCTGAACCGACTCGCTTCGAAGCTTGTAGGGCTCTGGAGCACTGTGTGTTTGAGCAGGCATCTGTTTAACGTCTGATCGTCTTAAATGAGACCGCAGATGATGGTTGTACCAGCGTGACAGAGGTTTTCAGTGTTGGGCCAACTCCCTATTTGATTAAGGCTATATATGCGCTCAACATTTTCACGCATTACTTGTTGAGTAGTTCTTATGTGTAGGTGTATGAGGGTTTATTATAATATTGCTGATAGCTTTACTGTTGCACTTGACTGAACCTATAGCCATGTAAGCTTAACGACCTAAGGACTTCTCGACACCCCCAGCATTGTGCTTATTTACCCTCAAGACCATCTCACAATTTAATCGTTTTTATGCTGCTGGGTCATAAGTCTGGTATCGTTCATTTTTTATCAGTAGAGTATATGACTTTAGTATAGTGATATCACCATGGAAGTGGGTCAATAATGCAGTCGCTTACTGGACGCCTCCACTAAGTGTCTCAGACCGACAAATTAAATACGCGAGGCTGTCGATACAGTTTCATCAATACAACATATATCAAAATAATAGCTAACAAGGAGACGTTGATGTCCGACAGTAACTCAGATCTTAAGCAAGCGGGTCTAAAAGTAACTCTGCCGAGAGTTAAAATTCTACAAATACTTGAGGCAGCGGAACACCTTAGTGCAGAGGATGTGTATAAAACGTTGCTAGAAGCCAATGAGGAAGTCGGCCTTGCGACAGTTTATCGTGTGCTCACTCAATTCGAGTCGGCAGGCTTAGTGATTAGGCATAACTTTGAAGGTGGGCACTCTGTATTTGAGTTAGACCGTGGGGCGCACCATGATCATATGGTGTGCATTGAAAATGGAGAGATCATTGAGTTTCACAACGAACAGATTGAGGCGTTGCAAGAAAAAATTGCACATGAACATGGCTACGAATTAACTTCCCATAGCCTAGTACTTTATGTCAAAAAGAAGAAACCTTAATTTTTCGGGAGGAGGTAATCAATACAGTCAGGCTCTCACTCCTACAGTTTGAGCACTCTGGCTCGCCTCGACAACAATCAGCAGTCTACGGACAGATGCGGCAAAGCTCAGGCTTCATAAGTTCCGCGCTAATGACTCGACAGTGTCAATTAACAAATTTAAATAATAGAATTAACAGGCAGGGAAGCTCTCTTATGTGGATCACAACCTATCATTAGTGGCTATTTATAGTACTGCAGTGTATCGAATAGCCTTTTAAGCTCACTATGCTGCCTACTGTAATTGCTACAGCCCAGGTTTTAACACACGGCTTCACACACCTATAAATATGCCAACCTACCTGCGATACAGAGCAAAAGTTCCGATAATCAAACTGACTGGTATAAAATCATAGCATCGGATTCAGTGATTTTTTTGGCTTTTAATACCTAACAGCTAAAGCTACGAATACTACAAAAGCATCCATACCTAATACAGCAGCTAAAATAAAACCCCTAGCTATTTAATACACTATATTTTAAATATTCTATAAAATAGATGAATTGATTCATTAATCCTTTCCTCGAGAAGAAGACCCAACAAAGATAAACACATACCTAGAGCGTCTAATAAAGACCAACAGCAGAAAATAGCTTCCAGCTACTCTAAATATTGGGTCAATATAGCTAGAAATCCTGACGGATAAACTCGTTAAAATATAATTAAATAGCTACATTAATTCGCAATCACCTGCAATTTTAAGCCTCCAACTTAGTTTATTTTTTACCTGAGTCAGCCTCAAGATAGCAGCAAAGGTAGAGGTTGTATTCATATTAAGTGAACTAGACGATATCGACCGTTAGTAGTAACCGCGCTGGTCCCGGAGCTAAAAGAGGTGACCTGTGCGCTAATGCGTTAGCCTCATTACCCTCCCAAGCGCTTTCTTTTAATAAAGCAACTTGTTGAGTTGCCAGCTGTTGGATACTTTGTTGCTCACGAAAAACACCCAACTCATGGTCATCATTACTCTTAGCTGGCAGGCCAAGACTACGTCTATCCAAATTACTTTCTAACAACCATTCAGTTCCGAGTCCACCATAAGTGACGATCATACGACAGGCAATGTTGTCTGTATGAAATCGTGGGCACATGGCAGTGAATAGCGGCGTGATTCGCACGCCCACGATGTCGCTATAGAAAAGACGCGCAAACACATCGATTAGTAAAAATACCTCGTGCTGAAATTTTCTTTTGTACTCGAGCGCAATCAACTCGCGACCTAAATTATTCATCGCGCTATCGACCGACAGCATACGTTGAATGGCAAGCGTAGAATCTGCACTCATCCATTCCGAGGCATAGTTTTCTAGGGTTTTACTGACCAATATCACATCGGCAAATTCAACTTGGTCTACCCGTAAATCGGCGACGCTGCGCTCATCGTCTTCACCCAAGTGCGCATTTATTTCCTGTAGAACATCCGCAGCTTCATAATCGTTTTAAAAATTAATGGCGTCGACGATGGTGGCCATCGTGTCCAAGGTTGCAACGTCGGCTAAAGATATGCCGTGTTCATCATCAAAGGTAAAAGTCTCGGTCACAGGCAGTGGCTCTGAGATGCCTGTAGACTCAATTAATAGATAATCAAAGTGCCTACTTTTAGCAAGCCTGTTGACCGCTATTAATAAATTCTCTCAATGTGCAGCAAATACAGCCATTGCTCATTTCCACCAGTTCTTCTTCACTGTGGTTGAGTGCAACATCACTTTTTAACATCGCTGCATCAATATTTTTTTTCACTCATATCACTAACAATCACGGCAACTTTTCTGCATTGACGGTTATTTAAAATATGGCTTGGATCTGTCGTTTTTCCTGCACCCAAGAAACCTGACAGTACGGTTACTGGTAGGGTCAACGGCGTACTTGTTCCCATATAAAATTCTCTTTAAAGATCGATGGGTGCCTTATTGGTTAGAAGGCAGGTCATGCAACATTAACGGTAGCTAGCTGTAGTGATTTATGCCTATTAATTAAGTGAAGTACTATTAACATGCAACTACCAATCACCGTCGCAGTCTGTTCAAAAACACCATCAAAACGCTCTTCATAAAAAATTGCCAACAACATCATACCCACGTCCGCTGCAGCCAATATTAGCAAATACCAATCTGATTCACGCCTGACAATCGATAACACCGTTAGTAGCGTCAACATCAGCACTGGAATCAATAAAAAGCGATGCAGTCATTCTGATTCCAACAATAATAAACTACCTCCAAAGGACCCCGGTGCCATCAACAATCGAGTTGGTAGGCAGCGGCAAATACACAGGCAGGAACAGCTTGCTCCAGTAATATCAAAATTTTTCATAGACAAATCATAGATTCATTCGTTAATAGAAATTCAGTCTTGCACTGAATCACTGTAATATTTTTTTATTGCTAACGTTGCCATCGCTTATATTTTCACAAGCAATTGATGTCTACTATTGAGAGAGAGAGGCGAAGAGAGGCTCTAGAGCCAATCGCCTTTGGTTAGGTTGGGGAGTAGATTGCAAGCTGTATTCAAACAAGTATCGGCTCCACATCGGTCCCGACTAGCACTTTACACGGTGTTTCTGATCGATGCCTAGTAGGACCCAACACAAAAAAGACTCGCAATAAGCTGAGACTTTTTGAGTACTTTCAGAAAAAGTGGTGGCACGCAGCTAATCTCAATTGGCTAGCACTAGGTCTCATTGCTAAAAATTATAGATATAAATACAACACAAAGTGGTGGTAAGCAAAGCATTACCTAGTTACTCTGGTTATTTCCGACAGAATAACTGACTAGTCACCACAAACACCAAACCTTGCAACGCGGCGTAATATTTTGCTTGAAGCGGGTCGTTAACGGTTCTATCTGAAGATGCTTGTGCCTGCTTTAACATTTAGACGGAAGGTATTTTTGCTTTCATTTTGCTCAAAGTTATAGCACAAAGCACCCCTGCTAATACACCACCTAAATGACCAGACCAACTAATATTTGCGTACAGCGAAAAAAATGAAAAAATCATGGTCCCATAAAATAACAATACAAATAGACTGAACAATAGTGACTTAACGGATCTTTTTAATAGCCCGTACACAATAGCAAACGACCAATACCCAAAGATTACACCTGAAGCTCCGATAACTATGCCTGGTGAGGAAAAAAGCCATGCAAATAAACCACCGATACCCACTACTATTAGGCTAACCTCCCAAAAAATTGCCCTGCCATAAGCTCTCACTATCAAACCAAGAATAAGTAAGGGAAGAGTGTTTGATGCTATATGGAACAATGACCCATGCAAGAAAGGGGAAAATATAATTCCCGTTAAGCCCGCGATCTCCCTTGGCCTAATGCCCCATAAATTTAGGTTAAGTGGCAACACGATATCGATTAAATACACAAGCCAGATTATAACTACGAAACAAACAGGCTCACTACCTATTAACTTTTTCACCAACACGTCTCCACAAACCAATTGAATTTAGATGATTAATTATGCAACGCTAATACTTTTTTAATTATAGCGTTAGTTACGTCTACACTTTCTTTGGTCATAATCGCAAGAGAATCTCCATTACATTTCACATTAAAATCAGCCTTGCTAAATAGTACACCTTTTGAATCGTGACAAGGCATCATTCATTAGCTTGAATAAGCTCATCAATAATGAGTGAAGGTGCTGTCTTGTTCCTCCCCTGAACATAAGTCTCGCAACGGTGAAGAGGTGTTATGAAAAGTTCGCCTTTCTCTTAGCCTCAACCAACACATCAGTAGCTTTGTGAACGTCTACGTCGCTGCAGATGAAGGTATCAAATATCGCATAATTAATTGCTGACCACCGATGAACACGAACACGGCTTCACTTTAAGAGGATCGTGGCCTGAAGCCACAACCTTTTTAAAACAAGTGGACATTCTTCTCGAGAGCTGTAGATTAAAGTCTCAAGCACAAAGCTCACTAGCCGGCCTCGCTCTAAAAAGGTAAGAAGTCGCGTGCCTCAATAATTGCCGGCTTATCACACGTACTTAACTCTTTCTTAATAACCTCAGCCTGGCTTTGTTGGATGCTGAGCTACATGACTTATTACTTAACAAAAATACGCATCTAAGCCCTAACAGATATTAAAGTGATTGCACTTATCAACGCTGATTTTTAGCTTGAATAGTAATTATCTATAATTTTTTTACATGCCAATCTTGTTAAAAAGGCTTGCATGAAGAAAACTCTGATGCGGCAAGTGGATGCACTTGTCCGAATATCTGCCTTAAACTAGTGTGCAAAAGCACGAAGACTTAAACAAAAATTTATGCACAAATTAGCAAGTAAACGTTGTGAGAATTGAACTAGCCACGAGCTACCTGTATCTGAACGGTTATAGTCGTGCTCAGCTCGATCCTAATTTTTTCTATTTTTAAGTAACCCGCCCATCATTAAATGACATTGGCATGCTTAACTGACAAGTCATTTTTCACAACAAAGCGTTAATACTTTGTATCAATCGTCGATGCTAGGTGATGTTGACGTTATTAGTCACCCCTGCAGTGCCTACTCAAGCTATTTGAGCATTCAATAAAAGTCGCAAGGTGGTAAGCGCTGTGACGCTAATGGTCGTTGTGATTGTAGTATCAATACTGGAACCGCTAACAGTGGCATCTGCACACTAGTATTCGAGTATTCGAGTATTCAAGAGAGATCGCCAAGCTGTGACTGTAATATCGATAGTGCGACCAAAGGTGCCGTTTCTGCTCTAAGTATGCGGGGCCCCAGTGATACTGACTTGAATTGATGGCTATGGGCTTGGGCAACTTCTTCGACACTTAAGCCACCTTCGGGGCCGACTAGTAGTGCCACTGAAAACTTAACTTGTCTAGGCTTTTTAGCGAATACGAAGGGCTCAGCGTCATAGGGGTGCAACATATATTTATTTTCTGAAATATCTTGCCTCAACCATTTGGAAATAGATATTGGGTCGTTAACAATAGGCACGTGGTTGCGACCAGATTGCTCGCAGGCGCTAATTACGATTTGTTGCCAATGACATTGTTTTTTATCAAGTCGCTCTGCCGATAACTTTACGTCAGTATGCTCACTAAATAATGGCGATATTGTAGTGACACCCAGCTCCGTGGCTTTTTGTAAAAGCCAATCCATGCGATCATTTTTAATTAGGCAGCAGGCAAGTTCTAGCTTTAAATTAGATTCGCTTTGTGTCGCAGTGAATTTTTTTAACTCTACAACAGCCGCTTTCTTATTAGCCTCGGTCAACGTTGCCAGGTATTCACCACGACTTCCAGTATCTGACAAATAACCATTAAATAACACGAGCTCTCTGCCAGCTTTTACTCGCAAGACGTTACATAGATAGTGAGAGGCCTGCGGCTCTAGAATCAGAACAGACTTTTCAGCTAGTTTTTGATCGACATACAGGCGCGGTATACGCATAGGGTTTAGCCATTATCTTTTAGTTGAGCTCGATTGTTAAGGCCTAAATTATCGATGATATTTTTAACGGGAGCTAACTGGTTCATCGTATAGAAATGTAAACCTGGAGCCCCATTATCTAACAACAGTGCGCACAACTCGGTCATCGAATCGGTTGCAAAGGCCTGCATACTTTCCTGATCGTCGCCATAAGCCTCGAGAGCTTTACGAAGCCATCGCGGTATCTCGGCGCCACAGGAATCACTAAACCTAGTTAAGTTTTTCAAATTAATAATTGGCATGATGCCGGGGTAAATAGGCTGATCAATACCAATTTTGTGACAACTTTCAAGAAAGTAAAAATACGCATCGGGATTAAAGAAGTATTGTGTCAGTGCGCTGTTCGCACCCGCATCAAACTTGCCTTTTAGATACTGTATATCGCTTTGGTAATCTGTCGACTCTGGGTGTATCTCTGGGTATGCCGCTACGTCTATATAAAAGTAATCACCAAAATGTTTACGAATAAATGCCACTAACTGATTGGCATAAACCATTTGTGATGGACCACCCATACCCGAGGGTATATCACCACGTAAGGCCACTAGGCGATTGATGCCTGCAGTTTTGTACTCGTCAAGTAGCGCTTTAATTTCATCTTCACCATCACCACCAAAGGATAAATGTGGGGCGCTGACGAAACCATCTCGATGAAACTGCTTGGCTAACTCCTTAGTGTTGACACGGGTTGAGCCACCTGCGCCATAAGTCATCGAGTAAAATTCTGGCGAAAACTTGTTTAAGGCGTTGCGTGTCTGGGTTAGCTTTTCTTTACCAGCGTCGGTCTTAGGGGGGAAAAATTCAAAACTCAGTCGAAAATTATTATCTGTCATAAATACATACAACCTATTAACTAGCTGCGATAAATCACCACAGCTAGTTAACTATAATCGATGAAATAACCATCATCTCAGATGGTCGATCATCATTAAACTAAGATTAATACTTGTAAGTCTCAGACTTGAAGGGTCCCTCTACGTCAACCTTGATATAGCCTGCCTGGTAAGTCGTTAATCGCGTTAAAACGCCACCGAAACCTGCCACCATATCTGCAGCCACTTCTTCATCTAGTTTTTTAGGTAATACTTCAAGATAAATCTTATCCGCTTTCTCTGCTGCCGGTAAATCGGCAAATTTAGCTTCATACAAGTACATCTGTGCTAGTACTTGGTTAGCAAAAGAGCCGTCCATAATACGTGACGGATGACCCGTTGCGTTACCCAAATTCACTAGGCGGCCTTCAGATAACAAAATCAAATGATCGCCCTCGGCATCACTGCGGCTGACTTTATGTACCTGTGCTTTAATTTCATCCCACTGCCAGTTTTCACGCATAAAGACCGTGTCGATTTCGTTGTCGAAGTGACCAATGTTACACACGACAGCACCGGACTTAAGTGCGGCTAACATATACTTATCACATACGTTGGCATTACCTGTGGTGGTGACGATCAGGTCTGTCTTGCCAAGTAGCTCAGTATTAATACACGCAGCATTCTCAAGATTGACGCCATCGATATAAGGCGACACTACCTCAAAACCATCCATACACGCTTGCATTGCACAGATTGGGTCCACTTCAGTGATTTTAACAATCATGCCTTCTTGGTTTAGCGATGCGGCAGAACCTTTACCAACATCACCGTAACCCACTACCAAGGCTTTTTTACCCATTAACAAGTGATCGGTACCACGCTTAATCGCGTCACTTAGGCTGTGGCGACAACCATACTTATTGTCGTTTTTAGCTTTAGTAACGGCGTCGTTAACGTTAATAGCCGGAACTTTTAATTCGCCTTTTTGTAACATTTCGATGAGGCGATGTACGCCTGTTGTTGTCTCCTCGCTAATACCATGAATAGCCTCGAGCATCGCGGGATATTTACTGTGGCACATGTCGGTTAAATCACCACCGTCATCGAGAATCATATTGGCATCCCACACTCGGTCGCCGTTAACTTCTGATTTAATAGTTTGCTCAATACACCACAAAAATTCTTCTTCAGTCTCGCCTTTCCAAGCAAATACGGGAACACCCACTGCGGCTAAAGCGGCAGCGGCATGATCTTGTGTTGAAAAGATATTACAAGATGACCAGCGCACTTCGGCACCCAAATCAATCAAGGTCTCGATCAGCACAGCTGTTTGGATTGTCATATGAATACAACCCATAATTTTTGCACCAGCTAATGGCTGCTCAGCTTTGTATTTTTTACGAAGAGCCATTAGTGCAGGCATTTCGCTTTCGGCAATTTGAATCTCTTTACGACCGAACTCGGCATCGCGACGAAACTGCTCTGGCGAAGTAGCGGCGACTTTATAGTCGGTAAAATTTTCGACGATTTTTAATTTTGCACTCATAGTTATAACCTTTGTACTAGTTAGAAGAGAAGTTTTGCAACTCTTAATAAATTTATAGATTTTGTTTTACAATATTTTTACGATGGTTTCTGTATTCGGATCTATAAAGCAGCTTTTAATACGTCCACTTTATCGACTTTTTCCCACGTGAAATTTTCTTCCTCGCGACCAAAGTGACCATAGGCCGCTGTCCCCTGGTAAATAGGGCGCTTAAGATCAAGCATCGCTACCAAACCACCGGCGCGCAAGTCAAAATGCTCTCGCACTAAATCTGAAATTTCCTCGTTACTAAGCTTACCGGTGCCAAAGGTGTTAATAGAGATAGACGTTGGCTCCGATACACCGATGGCATAAGAGACTTGGATTTCACAGCGATCAGCGAGACCCGCAGCAACAATATTTTTAGCCACATAACGACCCGCATAAGCCGCAGAACGATCGACCTTAGATGGATCTTTTCCCGAGAAGGCGCCACCACCATGGCGCGCCATACCACCATAGGTATCGACTATAATTTTGCGACCCGTTAAGCCACAGTCCCCCACCGGGCCACCAATTACAAAATTACCAGTGGGGTTGATGTGAAATAAAGTATCTTTGTGCAGCCATTCCTCGGGCAACACTGGTTTGATAATCTCTGTCAACACCGCTTCCCGCAGATCGCCAAGACTGATACTTGGATC
>JBLIME010000017.1:0-21163 GCA_047638515.1 Pseudohongiellaceae bacterium | reverse complement strand
CAGCTGAGCATACCAGTCAAGAAAAACAACGCATTTTGGCCCAGGTACCCTTGGAGCGCGAGGGTACTACTGCCGATATTGCCAAAACTGTTGTATTTTTTGTCACACAGGCCCCCTACATAACGGGGCAAATATTGGCGGTCGACGGCGGCAGAAGCATCTATTTGTAAACTTGCTTAAATCTAGTAAAGAAGCTGCTGCTTCACATCTGTCAGCCCAAATAGAAACTTTGTAAAGCATTTATGTCCAATCAAAGGCCACCGGCGTTAGCAGCAAACGCGGCTTTACATCTTCCCATAGCTGTCGATAGGTATAGCCGTTTACTGGATGAATGTTCTCGGGCAGTAACTCGGCCAGTGGGCGCAATACAAACTCACAAAGCTCGATATCGTCGTGAGGAATTTTACGTGCACCCAAGTCTCCCACCCAACTACCATACAACAGCAAATCTAAATCAATGCTCACGATATCAGTATTGCGTTCGCGCATCTGCTGTTGTTCGATAGCTCGAAGGCAGCTCTTAACAATCGCTATCTCTTGCGTTGACTCGAAACTAACGACTAGGTTTAAATAATAGCAGGCTTCAGTCGCAGAAATTTTTTCACTACTAATTTGAGTGTCCGCGGGTGCACTCTTGTAAATAGGGGATATTAAAAGGTTACCAAACTCTCGCTGTAAATTATCGAGAGCTTGTCTGATATTGTTTTTATGATCGCTATTACTACCGACTCCAATGACCACAGTCGGCATTATCGCGTACGCTCGATTTGGACACCAACACTAGCCACCTGTGGCATCACATCAGTTTTATGTACCGAGACTCGAATCCAACTCACGTCGAAATCCTTCAAGATCATTTCCGCAATGCGCTCGACAAATGTTTCTATTAGCTTAAATTGACCCGCGTCGGCCAAGAGTGTCACGCGCTCACAAACCTCGGCATAGTTGACGACAAATTCTAGATCGTCCGTTTGTGCAGCCTTAGCAATATCGACTTGCATTTCAAGATCGACAAACACCTGCTGCCTGACCGCTCGCTCCCAAGGGAACAAGCCAATGATGGTTTCTAGCCTAAGCTGCTTTACTAAAATTTTACCCACAGTTGACTCCAAGGCCGTTAAGTTCGCCTAGAGGCCAGCGGGCTTTAACGCTAAGTCCTAAACTATCCGTTTGCCCAGCTAACAGACGCTGACAGCCGGCGTAGGCGATCATTGCACCGTTATCTGTACAAAATTCATGGCGAGCGTAAAAAACAGACCCACTTATTTTACTGAGAGCTTGCTCGAGGCGTGTGCGCAGACATTCGTTTGCCGAAACGCCGCCGGCAATAATTAGACGCGATAAATTTTCTTGCTCGAGGGCACGACGACATTTAATCACCAGGGTATCGACAACCGCATCCTGAAAAGCATAGGCGATATCTGCACAGGTCTGCTCATTGGGCAAGCCAATATTACAATCGTCATCGTGATTATTCGTTGTTTGAGCATGCCTGGTCACTGTGTTCAAGGTGAAAGTTTTTAGGCCGCTAAAACTAAAATCAAGTCCGGGCCGATCAGTCATCGGACGCGGAAACTTGAAGCGATCGGGATTACCCTTCAGCGCATAACGCGCAATGTTTGGCCCACCTGGGTAATCGAGATCCAACATTTTGGCCGCCTTATCGAAAGCTTCTCCCGCTGCGTCGTCGAGAGATTCACCTAACAATTTATACACGCCAATACCGTCGACACGCACTAGCTGTGTGTGCCCGCCAGAAACTAATAGTGCAACAAAAGGAAATGCGGGCGCAGTCTTCTCGAGCATTGGTGCCAGTAAGTGACCCTCCATGTGGTGTACGCCAATCGCAGGCACATCCATACTAAAGGCCAGCGCTTGACCCGTGCAAGCGCCCACCATCAGGGCCCCTACGAGACCAGGACCTTGGGTATAGGCGACACCATCGATGTCAGTTTTACGAAGTTCGCAACGCTTTAATAACTTATCAAGTAAAGGCAATAATTTGCGTACGTGATCGCGAGATGCCAGCTCCGGTACAACACCGCCATACTCACTGTGCACTTCTATCTGACTATACAAGTCATGGCCTAATAAGCCCCTAACGCTATCGTATAGCGCGACGCCCGTCTCATCACAAGACGTCTCGATACCTAAAATTATCATTTAAATTCCACTTTGCATCAGCTCCGGCTGCTTTTTTACCCAATAACTTTAAAGCTTGTCATGGTATTACTCATACGCAGATATCATACCAGAAGCCCTTCAAAAGAGCCTGAAAGTCTTGTCAAAATTGGCCTTAACTATCTACCCGACTAGGCTACAAGACAATCTACGAGTAGCGGCTATTGCGCGGCAACTCATTTGGAGTCTATTTCTGTCGGCTTGTAGCCCACAGCGCGCTGTCGATCAAAAACAGGCATTTGTAAAACGACGATATTAGTGGAGAAATAAATCTAAATTAAGTTTTTTTGAACAGTTCACCTGTTCGCGGATCGCTCGAAAGCCTTGGCAAAATGCTAAAAACACTAATCAGCCTTGCAAAGCACTTGTAGTCGGCACTGTGAATGTGTAGAATCTGCGCCCCTTGAAGGAGTCTATTAATCATAGGTTTCACGAAGATTTAAAAAATTAACTACGCACAGGAAGATTCATGCCCTTTGTTAAACTAAAAGAAAACGAGCCATTTGATATCGCTCTGCGCCGTTTTAAACGCTCTTGCGAGAAAGCAGGCGTTTTATCTGAAATTCGTCGTCGTGAAAATTACGAAAAGCCAACAACTGTGCGCAAGCGTAAAGCTGCCGCTGCTGTTAAACGTCACGCTAAAAAAGTGCAGCGCGAATCTAAAAAGTTTCACCGCCTGTATTGATCTTCTTTATTGATGGGTACGAAGCTCAAATTGAAGAGCTCCTCTCCATGGTAATTTAGAACATCGCATCGCCTTTGCCTCACGCAAAGGCTTTTTTGCATCTGAAATTTAACTTCTAATGAAGATATTACCATGAGTTCCGAAATCCAAAGTACGATTAAAGATGAGATGAAGCTAGCCATGAAGGCTCGCGCCAAGCAACGTCTTGGCGTCATTCGATTGATGCAAGCAGAATTCAAGCGTATTGAAGTCGACGAGCGCATCGAGCTAGACGATGCTCGCGTACTAGCCGTTTTGGATAAAATGATAAAGCAGCGTCGCGACTCCGTTAAGCAGTATGAAGATGCTGAGAGACAAGAACTCGCCGACCAAGAAACTTTCGAAATTGGCGTTATTAGCGAATTTTTACCTCAAGCGCTTACACCCGAAGAAATTAGCGCGCTAATTGAAGACGCCCTCGATCAAGTCGAGGCCACTGGCATGAAAGCCATGGGGCAAGTAATGGCTATTCTTAAGCCAAAGATCCAAGGCCGCGCCGATATTGGCAAAATTAGCAGTTTACTCAAGGCCAAGCTAAACTAAGACCCACTCGGTATATTTCTTTCTTGTTTAACTAATAGCAGTGCACCTAGGGGCTCAACTCACAAGCCCTAAATTTAGTGCGCCCGCGTTCAACCCGAGCCGCTTCTTTTTGATCACTGGTAACCCCTCGCCTGTAAGGCAAACAGACGCGCATAAATACCTCTTTGTGCAACCAATTCTTTATGTGAACCCATTTCGAGCACGGCTCCTTTATCCATAACAATGATAGTGTTGGCGGTGCGCACGGTAGAAAAGCGATGGGAAATTAAAATGGTGATCTTGTCGACCATGTTGGCATTAAATTCGTTGAATATGTCTGCCTCAGCCTGAGCATCCATGGCAGCTGTAGGCTCGTCCAAAATAAGTATACGTGCATCTTTTCGCATAAACGCACGCGCCAATGCCATCTTTTGCCACTGCCCACCCGAAAGTTCGATACCATTCTTAAACCAGCGTCCAAGTTGAGTTTGGTAACCGCTAGGAAGATCTGCGATAAAATCTTCAGCGCGACCTTTCTTAGCAGCCTCCTGCCAAAGCACCTTATCGTCAATTTGTTCGACACGGCCAACACCGATGTTTTCGCCCACCAACAGCTGATAGCGGATAAAGTCTTGAAATATCACCCCCATTTGCTGATGTAACGCTCGACTATCCCAGTCTTGCAAATCGGTTCCGTCTAATAAAATACGGCCACTAGTCGGGGTGTATAAACGCGTTAGCAGCTTAATTAAGGTGGTCTTACCTGAACCATTCTCGCCGACAATAGCAAGACTTGCACCGGGTGGGATATGAAAAGAGACTTCCTGCAAAGCAGGCAGCGCATTTCGAGTAGATTCTCCGCTTTCACCGGTGTAAATATCATAATAGAAGGTCACATCCTCAAAGCGAATACCATCATTGACCACAGCTCCCTCTTTGACTAGTCCCGTGCGCTCAAGCCCCGGCTGTTCAAGAAATTCATAAAGATTAGACAGGTACAGGTTATCTTCATACATACCACTAATAGAACTTAAGCTTGCCTTAATCGCTGACTGACCCTGCTTGAACACTATTAAATACATCGTCATCTCGCCAATTGTCGTCTGGCCAAGAACCGTCGACATGATGACCCATGCAAAAGCACCATAAAAAATGATACTCGCAAACACGTCCATAACTAGCCCCCAACTATCGCGGCGAAGTGTGAGGTTGCGGTCTTCTTTGTAAAGCTTCTTAAAAATAGCGGTATAGCGTTTAATAAATAGGCCACCGAGGCCAAATAGTTTTATTTCCTTAACATTATCTTCGCGTGCAATCAGAGTTTCTAGATAATTTTGCTCGCGCGCCTCAGGTGAGCGCCAACGAAACAAACCAAACGCCTTGTTCGAAAAAAACGCCTCTGCCATGAAGCCCGGTAAAGCCGCAATAATCAGCAAAACAATGATCCAAGGCGAAAACTGAACTAACAAAATTCCGAAACCGGTGAGACCGATGGCATTTTGTAAAAGACCAAACGTTTTATTAACCAGCCCTAGTGGTCGCGTCGATGCCTCGCGCCTTGCCCTGACAAGCTTATCGTAGAGTTCCGAATCTTCGAATTGAGAAAGACTAAGAGTTTGAGCCTTCTCCAAGATCATCATATTGACTCGATGCCCTAGCAGACCCCTAAATAACGATTGAATGATTGAAATGCCACGCTGGGACAACATTAGCAGGATAACCAGCACGGCCTCGATCGCAAACACAACGACAAGCTGGGATGACATCTCGAGTGAAAAAAACTGTTCGAGTAGACCCGTAGAATTAGCAAAGGTTATTTCACTAAAACTGCTTGATGCCGCCAACACACCGTCGACAATTAGCTTACCGACGTACGCTACGGCTGCCGGTAAAATGCCCGCCACCAAGGTAAGCGCTGCGAGCCAAAGTGTATAGGGTGCTGATGTCTGCCAAACTAACCCAATAGCCTGCCAGCCGTAACTAAAAACGCTAAAAACCTGTCGTACCTTTTGCCAAAATAGCCCAAGCACTGTCATATATAAACCATATTTATTATTTAATTGGGCGGGGTGGAGCTCGCCGCCTTAAAGAGTTTTGTGCATGCGTAATAGCTGCACGCCGGAAGTGCGGACCCATTAAGAGTTACTGGGAAGTATACAAATGCAGGAGCGCATGACCATCACATAAGCTGCGAACGAACTCGACAGCCAGTAGAGTATATCGAGGGTTATAGCCGAGGTGCCTGACAGTTCGCTGCCGATAGCATGTTGCCACCTTTTATCCGGCAACAATAAATCAACCGCTGTAATTAACTACCGTTATCGACTTTTATACGATCTGTATCGTAGCGGCAACAGACACCAGGTTTTTTGAGCTTGGAGAACTGTTTGAACTGTGATGGTCTCCGCACCGCAACAGCACGAACAATCATCGCCATAAGATAAGCTTAAGTCTTAGCCCGAAGTCATACACTTTAACAAAACACACTGAGCACTGTGTTGAAAACGCACTTAACCTGCAGAGATCGCCTACATCTAAGAATAAGACGACTAGCTTTGCAATAAGGCCTTATACGGGCCCCCTCTACATTTAATGCGAGCTTACAGCAATAAAGTTGCCACAGCCCTAGATTCACTGCCGCCATCGCAGCATTATTGTTGAGAGGACGTGTTTTTCTCGTACTTATTTATACTTATCGTCATTTTTCTTCATCTACTGCAAGCGACCAACTTCATTTTATCAATTCATGATGCCTTGCAAAATCTCTGGCTAAATGACGTAGACAACTGCTTGTCAGTTCTGCTGTTGAGCGGATGCGTAAACATTGATCATCTATCCTTACATCCTCGTTAAAGCTTGCCCACTTTTACAGGGCTTCAAGACTTATTTGTTGGGTAGGGTCGCAAATAAATATCCCAATAAACTAGTTGTGATACTATTTACTGTAACGATCAGCTTAAATAGCAATCTCGCCCGATAGCATTAAAAAAATGATTGTGTCAGCGGAAAAACAGGCTCGATCGAGTGGTTATAGTAGCTTCATTTTTCGTAAAATAGCCAGAGGAACTGGTGTTAAAGCGCAAGCATTCATAACTACTTTTCTACTAAAGCTGATCGCAACAAACAGAGATGCGATCTTGCTCGCTGAAGTATTTAAGCCGCAGAATTATTTTCATTGTGCTGACACTCTCACCGCTACAGGCCCGAAGACTCAATTTAACTTTCACGTTCTATCGTAGACAACAACCATGGCCGGCAATATACCTAGAGCTTTTATCGATGACTTAATCGAACGCATCGATATTGTTGAAGTCATCGACCATCGCGTAAAACTTAAGAAAAGCGGCAAGAACTACTCGGCTTGCTGCCCTTTTCACGATGAAAAAAGTCCCTCCTTCAGCGTAAGTCCAGATAAACAGTTTTACTATTGCTTTGGCTGTGGCGCCACCGGCAATGCACTCGGATTTTTGATGGAGTACGAGCGCCTAGCGTTCCCAGACGCTGTTGAAAGCCTTGCTAAACTGGCGGGCTTAACGGTGCCTCGCGAAGAAAATGCCGACCCCAAGCAGCGCGCGCATCAGCAAGCACAGGAGCAGGCCCGCAACACCCTATATACTTTAATGGAGGCTTCTAGTGAGTTTTACGAACGCCAATTACGCGAGAGTGATAGCCGTGATAAAGCCGTAAGCTATTTAAAAAATAGAGGTTTAAGTGGTCGCATAGCCAAAGACTTCGGCATTGGTTATGCCCCGCCTGGCTGGGATAACCTATCGGGTAGCATTGGCAGTTCTAACGAAAAGCAAGATCGCCTACTTGAAGCCGGTATGCTTATAAACAACGAGGAAAAAGAACGGCTCTACGATCGTTTTCGCGATCGCATTATGTTTCCTATTCGCGACACCCGAGGACGCGTGATTGGCTTTGGTGGCCGCGTGCTCGGCAACGACAAGCCCAAATATTTAAACTCTCCAGAGACGCCTATCTTTTCGAAGGGTAAAGAGCTCTATGGACTGTACGAGGCGAGACAGGCCTACAAACAACTGCCACGCCTGCTAGTCGTTGAGGGTTACATGGATGTTGTTGCTTTGGCGCAATTTGATATTCGTTACGGAGTTGCAACCTTGGGTACAGCTTGTGGTGCCGATCATCTCGCGCGTGCGTTTCGCTTTACCAATGAAATCGTATTTTGTTTTGATGGCGATGCGGCGGGACGCAAGGCGGCAAGACGCGCACTTGAGAACTCGTTGCCAACGATGGAAGATGGACGCAAGGTTAAATTTTTATATTTACCAGAGGGCGAAGATCCCGATACATTAATACGTCAAATTGGCGCCGATAAATTCACCAAACTGATAGAGGGCGCAACACCCCTTGAAAGTTTTTTATTTGATGAGATAGGTCGTAATATCGACTCGCAGACAATGGAGGGTCGCGCTCACCTCTGCAAGCTAACGGCACCTATGCTCGACGAGTTGCCCCGCGGTATCTATCGCGAGTTGATGTTTCAGCAATTAGCTAATCGCACCAAGCTTAATATCGATACCATCATGACCTTACTCAGCGAGCTACCAAAGGCGCAAAGTCCGGCACCCGCACAAACGGCTCAGACAGAATCTACGCCCACAAGTTACCAGCCAGTGGCGCCTTACCCGTCCAAAACCAAAACAAACAAGGATTCTACGCGCGCAAATTATTCTAAATCCTATGATTCGGCCACGGATTATTCAACTAACGAGAGCGGACAAACCGACCAAAACTGGCAACATCCAACTGACGATAATTACCAAGTGGCTCCGCTTTCTAGCGACCATAAAAGCATTACCAAAAACACCCTTAAGACGCAAAACCCAACGTCTAACAAAGCCCTTGCGTTACTATTGTTTAAACCAAAGTTAGCCCAAATAGTAGAAGATACTGACATACTCAGTCACTGCATGGACTCGAGCACGATATTACTGCTAAAAATTATCGAGTTTTTGCAACAGCGCCCAGAGTATAAAAAAGAACAGATCGTGGCTCATTGGCAAGGTATGTATGGACCAGAGCAAGGCCAAGAATTACAAGGATACTTAGAAAAAGGTGAGCTATATTATCAAATTGACGATTTAAAAAGAGACAAGGAAGATCGGTCATTTAATTATGAGCAAGAGTTCGCCGATACTATCGATAAGTTAACTGAACAGCAGACCAACAAAGATTGCGATGCCATCCTCAGCCAGCTTAACGCTAAGCCCCTACACACCCTAACGGATGCCGAGAAGCAGCTGTATAAAAATGCGATAGTAGCGCGCTCGAAAAAGAGCTAAACTCTCATATGATTCATCAACTAATAATTTATTGCAGAATTCAAGGCTATTCGTGCAATACACACAATAATATTGATGTTATGCCTTGAATTATATTGCTTCACCACCATCTTACTCTGGAATCGACACGAATAAATCGACTATAATGATCGGTTTATTGCAGAATTTCTGTACACACTACTGAATATCGTTAGGTTTGCCTTTGAATCATTAATTTCCCCTGCACTTAGACACCAGAAGCTACAGCTTCAGGGCATGCAGGTATTGGCTACGACTTTTTATACATATAGCTGTAAGAAAGACGCCGGACTTAATCGACAACTTAGACAGCCTACAACTTTACCATCAGTAGCGGCCAAACCCTTACTTAGGAGCATTCATGTCCGGAACACAACAATCACGTATCAAAGACCTGATTACGCGCGGTAAAGACCAAGGCTATCTAACTTATGCCGAGGTGAACGATCACCTTCCCGACGACATTTCTGATCCAGATCAGATCGAAGAAATCATTCAGATGATTAACGACATGGGTATACGCGTGTACGAAAGCGCTCCCGATGCCGAAGACGTGTTAATGACCGACGGTGACTCGTCGGCTGATGAAATTGCCGCGGCTGAAGCCGCCGCCGCACTTGCCGCGGTCGAGACCGAAGCCGGCCGCACGACTGATCCCGTACGTATGTACATGCGCGAAATGGGAACTGTCGAGCTATTAACTCGCGAAGGTGAAATTGCCATCGCAAAACGCATCGAAGAAGGTACTCGTGACCTGATGCATGCCCTAGCCTATTGGCCCAATACCGTTGCGCGTCTGCTCGAAGAGTATGCGCTCCTCGAAAAAGAAGAACGCCGTATCCCCGATGTGATCTCTGGTTGGTTAGATCCTACTGAGCATGTACCCGCTGCAGGTCCCGCTGCACAGGCTGCGAAAGCTGCAGAAAAAAAAGCAGAAGGTAATGACGACGACGATGAGGAAGAAGAGGAAAAAACGGGTCTTGATCCAGAAGAGGTCAAAGAACGTTTTGGCGCGTTAAGAAAACAATGGAATAAAACTGAAAAATGTATCCTCAAGCATGGTCGCGAGAGCAAGCAAGCGGACAAAGAACTGACAGCACTTGGCGATAGTTTAAAGTTTTTCAAACTACCTCCGCGTCAGTTCGAGCCACTGTATGTAGCTGCCCGTAACGTTCTGCGTGATGTTCGCAAAGAAGAGCGTAATATCATGATGTTGTGTGTGCGCGATGCGAAGATGCCACGCAAAACATTCATTAAAGAATTTCCAGGTAATGAAACTAATTCCGAGTGGATTCCTGACATCATCAAGAAAAAGCGCGACTACTCTGACGTCTTACGCCAGTTTCAGGAAGAAGTTGCGCGCTCTCAACGCAAACTTATGCGTGCAGTTCAGGACACAGGTTTAGATATTGCCACCATTAAAGAAATAAACCGTCGTATGTCGATTGGCGAAGCACGTGCACGTCGTGCCAAAAAAGAAATGGTCGAAGCTAACCTGCGCTTGGTTATATCAATCGCGAAAAAATATACGAATCGCGGCTTACAATTCTTAGATCTAATTCAAGAAGGCAACATCGGCCTCATGAAGGCTGTCGATAAATTTGAATACCGTCGTGGCTACAAGTTCTCGACCTATGCCACCTGGTGGATTCGACAGGCAATCACCCGTTCGATTGCCGACCAAGCCAGAACTATTCGAATTCCTGTGCACATGATTGAGACGATTAATAAGTTGAACCGTATCTCTCGTCAAATGCTACAAGAAATGGGACGTGAGCCCTCGCCAGAAGAGCTAGGCGAACGCATGGAAATGCCAGAAGATAAAGTCCGCAAAGTTCTTAAAATTGCTAAAGAGCCGATATCGATGGAGACGCCCATTGGCGACGACGAAGACTCGCATCTAGGCGACTTTATTAAAGACAACTCTATAATTTCACCAGTAGAAGCTACCACTGACATTGGCCTTATGGAATCGACCCGGGAAGTACTTGCTGGCCTCACCGCTCGCGAGGCAAAAGTACTACGTATGCGCTTTGGCATCGACATGAATACCGACCACACCCTCGAGGAAGTTGGTAAACAATTTGATGTGACCCGTGAACGTATTCGTCAAATCGAAGCCAAGGCACTTCGCAAGTTGCGCCACCCAAGTCGCTCAGATCACTTAAGAAGTTTCTTGGACGAATAGCAAAAAGTAGGTATCATGTGCGCCTCTTTATCTCACAGCGAATGAAGAGGCGTTATTTGACAGCTACTAATGAAGTAGCAGAGTGACTGTCGAGCACTCTACACCGCTAGACGACAAAGAGTAAGTTAAGGGCCTTTAGCTCAGTTGGTTAGAGCATACGACTCATAATCGTCAGGTCCCCAGTTCGAGTCTGGGAAGGCCCACCACTTAACTTGCAGCGTGAGTTATCGCTACCAAAAAAATAGCTACCAATAAAATAGATAGTAGGGTTGAGGGCTGCTAGAAGCTTAAAATATCCAAGAACGCACTCCCCAGAGCCTTACTGACCCATTAAGCCGAACACACCGAGCCTAGCAAACCCTAGCAATAGTCTTGAACCATCACTCCTCCTCCCCTAGGTTAATTTCTGAGACATGGTAGATTTGTGTATTTCACTCTCTAAGTAGATGTGGTGTATCTATTATTGACCTCATGAAGACGTTTCCAAACTTCAAATATGTTTACTCGATAATAGACATTAATTACATTTAAAATTCAGCCCAAATAAAAAGATCATTTTCCCCCTGCCTTAGAAGTAAGCGCCAACTTGCTAATTTTTATGATTCATAATTTATAACCTTGACGAAAGGAATGAACCTTTTGATCAGGCCTTGGCTCTTTTTTGCAAAACTCACTTCTGTCGAAATGCTCGCATCTCTTTGAATGACAAAAAATGAATGACTATGCCAGAGTTAATTGAAACCCCAATAAAGGACCAAAGGTATTGAAGGCTTTAGGCTATTGAATAAACGGTTATGTGTCTGCGACGCAAAATAGAAAAAGCGCTTAAGAGTACGGAGGTATGCATTAAAACGCATGAAAAATCTATCCATCACAATCGTACTTACTATCTAAATAGTTTTTATTGTTAACGATTGACACAACTAGGTCATGAATTACACTATTACCATTCAAATGTAAAAATTTCCCACTTTGCAAATTTAAACAATAAGCAAGCTTCTGTTTTTTTAAGTCAGCTCATAAGCTTAGAGTGGTTTTCTCGAAAACCTTACTAAAAACATGAGGAATCCCCTGAATAATGATATTGGGGAAAGCTTCCTCAATATCATACTGTTATGCTTCTTTTCAGTCTACGACCACGCTAGAGAGAAGCTATTTACGAAGTGGTTCGATAAAAGGAAAACGAAATGGCTACACAAACTTATGTATTCAAAGTAAAAACTAAAAGTGGTGGAATTGTTGGAAACATTGTCAAGCAAGGCACCAGCCAACCAGATGCAGAACAGAAGCTTCGACAGCAGTATTCTGATTGCACCATTCTTGATGTCCAGGTGCGGTAACAGAGACTAAATCTCATGATCGAAATTCAAATTGATATTACAGACCTCGAGGATGCTAGGGTCGATAGCAGTTAGAGTTGTCATTGACTCAATTGAGTCAGCTGCCAAAGCTATCCTTACGCAGTCTGGTCGAGTTGTTCTGAAGCGCTCTTACTGCAATGTCGCCGGTGACATATTTAGGGTATATAACTCTACTGATTCTTTTGAAAAAGACTGGAAGCAATGGTTTGCCGATGGTACAGCATAAGAAGCGCATCAAATCTGACTCCGTAAACTTGTCATCTTTTTTGCAAAAATACGCCAAGTTCACTCCGCAGTTTATGCAGGCGTTATATTCAAAGGTAAACATGCCGAAATATTTACGTTTAAGTGAAATTGGTAATATGTATCGAGAAAAGAAAAAGTCATATTTTCATAGTTCGTTCGATGAACTGCATGAAAGTGAGTCATTTGAAAGATTCTTATTGCCTTATGAAAACGCTCTTTCAGACTTAGATGAAATTTCCTGGTTATTTCTTAAAGATGAAGCTGAAAAATTATGTATAAGTCGAGATAAGAATAACCGTTGGAGAGAACTTTTTGATAAGTTAAATGAAGCAAAGGGCTACATTTTCCTAAAGTCAATAGGCTATCAAAAGATCAGTTTTATTCCGCGTGCAAAAAAGAATGGAATAGAAACTCCAGACCTTAAAGGTATAAGAAATGGGTCGACAGCTCTATGCGAGGTCAAGACCAAAAATATTTCAGATGCTTTTATCGATGCAACGAGTAATTCTAGCGTTATTAGAACAAATGAAAGGCTTGCAGAAAAACTTAAGCCAATTCTTGAGAAAGTATTTAGAAAAGCGGAAAGCCAATTAAACTCAATAGAACCCCTCTCACAATGTGAGAAATATATTTATCTGGTAATCACACATGATAATGAGGAAGTTGATCCGGTTTTTCTAAAGAAGCTGAATGTGAAAATACAGCAACTTTTTAAATCGATGAATACGAATAACTTAAAACTGGTAATTCACGGTGAGGGCTATTGAATATAATAAGTTTCTTAAGCGGACAAAAAACAGTTGGCTAGCGCTCGTTTCTCGCAATTTTAGCCAACAATTTTTCACCGTTTAGTAAGGCGTTTAGGCGAGAAGGATACCCGCATGGAGTTTGCAAATTTTTCACTCGAGTTATTATCACTCTTATTTTTTGTAGCAATTTTTGCTGGCTTACTAGATACATTAGCTGGAGGGGGAGGCTTAATTTCTATTCCTGCTTTAATTTTGAGTGACATACCTCCCTTGGCAGCATTAGGTACCAATAAGTTATAAGGTAGTATGGGAACGGCTACAGCAACTTATATCCTAATCAAAAAAAATAAAATCAACTTAACTGAAAATAAACCACTGATGAAGTCTGCTTTTATTGGTGCTGTAATAGGTACAATCATAGTGCAATTTATTGACACTGACATTTTGTCTTTTGTGATACCTATTGTCCTTTTATTTATAGCAGTGTATTTTTTAATTTCACCTAAATCAAAACCACCCTCTGATAAAACGCATGTATCAGATCGTAAGTATAAAAATATTATTATTCCTTCAATTGGCGTTTATGACGGAATGTTTGGTCCTGGCACAGGTTCATTTTTTACTTTAGCGGGCGTTTCTTGCAAAGGTCATGAAATAATATCGTCAACAGCGATAGCTAAATCTCTTAATTTTTCAACCAACATAGCGTCTTTAATTATTTTTCTGGCAGCGGGTCAAGTTATTTGGGTCGTTGGAATAATAGTGATGCTAGGGCAGGTGATTGGGGCGTGGCTAGGTTCCCACTTACTTTTTAAAGTTAACTCTGAATATTTAAGAGTTATCGTCGTATTAATGTGTACTGGTCTGTTAGTTAAATACTCTCATGGAATGGGATGGATGACTTTCGCCTAACAAGCCATTCAGCAGTACTTTTAACTGTTGGTTAGATTCCGCTTCTCTTCACATTTTAACCAACAATTAAAAACCTCTTAATGGGGCGCTAGCTATTTATTCAACCAATTTGGAGAATTTTTTTGAGAATAAGATGCCTTGATTGTGGGTTTTCAGAAGAAGTTAACTTAGACTTTTTTGTAAAAGTTTTAGGTGGCGCAACGGCTGGTTTTGGGTTTTGGGCATGGACTAGTTTTCTTTTTGCAGGAACTGGTTTCGCTATGGCAATTTGCATAGCTATTATTGCTGGTGGTGCCGCAATGTTAACTTATAAAGATGAAATTATTGACTGGATCGCTAATGAAGGCTATGAATGTGATAGCTGTGGAAAGAAAAATTGGACCGCAGTATCACCTAGAATTGAGAAAGAAATAAGCGCTAAAGAAAAGTCTCTACGCAAAGAACTGGCAGCTCAAGATCTACAAGCAAGAATCGTTATTGTCACATCTATATTGCGCTCAGAAGATATTGAGTTCGAACAAACAGAGGATGGCTGGATTATTTTAGAGCCATCAGGAGACTTAAAACAGATAAATGGTATTAGCAAGATTGAGCAATATGCAGCCTCATTATAAAAGTGAGATAATAGTTATTTATCAATAAAAAGCTAACAAGTACATTAAAAATCGCCCACAAAAGACGTGGGCTGGGCCCCATAACGCTCGTCTTTTCAGTGGTGCCCTCTATCCTCCCTTTAAATCCTGTATAGAACAGCCTATTATTACCGATGCTCGCTCATCGTAATGGATGAGATAATCCTGTCAGTGATTGGTTTTAATAATGTTAATGTTGATGTTCATAAAATTGAAGTGGCGAATTTCAACAACTCCACCTTACATAAATCCTGGAAGTCTATAATATTATTTATATGGTGTCGCTGTGTATAAACACTAAAGTCTTCGTCGTATATGTGATATTCATGTGCGCCAATGTAAGTAAGCAGATCTTTAAAATGACGACCAGAAGAAGAAATGCCTTTAAATAAAGCTGGTTTTATAATTATCGGTAAGCATTTTATATCAAGTTGTTGACAAATTTTATACAGAACTAGGAGTGCAGCTTTAGAAACTCCCATTGAATCTGCATAGCAAATAGTTATTTTAATTGCCTCTAAGGATTGCAAGAAGGCAGAGATATCACCTAAAACACTTTTATCATGATACTCGTTGAACGATTCAAGCATATAATCTATTGTTGTTGGTCCCACGCAGCCCTTATCAAAACTTAAAAATAGCTCTTCTTTACTGATAACATTTAAGTCACTCATGCATTCATGTTCAATGTCTTTGTTTAAACTTCCTATAAAAATCAATACATTATCATTTTTATTACGATAAAAGTTTAGGCAAACATTTTCCGTTGCAGTAGTGAAGGGGGCGGCTCTTTTTTTACAACTATTGATCAATATATCTAGGCAATTATCTGACTTATGTTCAGTTTTTTTCATATCACTTATAGCCCCTATACCAAATTTCTCTAGTGTATTTACCAATTCAGCTGGACCTAAACTTCTCGTATTGAAAATTCAGGTCTATTTCCACTGAGAAAACTTGCCATCTATCACGATCAGCAACGTCATTAACCGCTTGCTGCACGGCTACGTCGTTGATTTTGCCGACATGGGCTACGCTGGCTGACATTTTTCAGCCTTCAACATTGCAGACAGCGCCATCTCGATTGGCGCCATCTGTTTGATCTTGGACGAACTGCTGCAGGTGCGGCAGCCGCTAGCAGACGTTCCAGACTAAAGCGTCAGGATCGTGCAGCCCGTGGTTTTACGGGCTTCCAACGAACGATGCGCTTCGGCCACATCTGCCAAGGGAAAGCGCTGGTCAATGGCAATATTGACCTTGCCGCTGATGACCATTTCGAATAATTCGTCCGCCATGGCTTGGGTGCTTTCGCGCGTAGCCAGGTGTGTGAAGACCGTCGGCCGCGTCGTATACAACGAGCCCTTGCTGGCCAACAAACCGAGGTCCAGCGGTTCGACTTTGCCAGAGGCATTGCCGAAATTGGCGATCAAACCAAACGGCTGCAGGCAGTCAAGTGACTTCAAAAAAGTATCTTTACCGACAGAGTCGTAGACCACCTTGACACCCGCATCGCCGGTGATTTCTTTGACGCGAGCGACAAAATCTTCCTCGGCGTAATTGATGGCGAAAGCCGCACCATTTTCGAGGGCCAGTACACATTTAGCATCTGAACTAGTGGTACCGATCAGTTGCAGGCCCATCGCCTTGGCCCATTGGCAAGCGATCAAACCAACACCACCAGCGGCAGCGTGGAACAGCACAAAATCACCGGCCTTGAGGCCGCCTTGCGGCTGAGTCTTGCTCAGCAGGTACTGCACAGTGAGGCCCTTGAGCATCATGGCGGCACCAGTTTCAAACGAAATAGCGTCGGGTAATTTACAGACGCACTTGGCCGGCATCACGCGCAATTCGCAGTAGCTACCCGGTGGCTGGCTGGCATAAGCCGCGCGGTCACCGACTTGTAAATGCGTCACGCCTGCACCGACGGCTTCGACTACACCCGAGGCCTCCATACCAAGATGCAGTGGCATCGGCAGCGAATACAAACCGGCACGCTGATAAATATCGATGTAGTTCAGGCCGATGGCTTTGTGTCGAATACGGATTTCGCCAGGGCCGGGGTCACCCACGGTGACGTCGACAAGCTTGAGTTGTTCGGGGCCGCCGTGTGCTTCAATGCGAACGGCCTTGGAGGTGTTTTTGTTGGTGTTTTCGCTCATGTCTCTTCCTTTATTGTTAATTATTTAGCTGACGTTTAAAAAGTACCCGAGTAAGAACCACCATCGGCCAGCACGTTTTGGCCGGTGATGTAATACGCATGCCAACTGCACAAAAATCCGCAGATGGCATCAAAGAATTGATGATCACACTCTGACCAGCAATTTTTCTGCGTGCTGCGCCCGCCACAAAACCCTTCAGACCACTGTGGACGTCATTACTCAAACCCAGAATATCGATCGATGCCTTGACCGGGCCCGAGGTGATGTTTATGTTGATAGTGTGGCCAAAACCACGCTCTGCCATGCCGTCCACCGTGGCGTGGATCAGCTCGATCGATGTCAGCATGTTGACGTCAAGCGTCTTGATCCCAGTGTCACCCTCCCAGTCGCCGAAATCACCCTGTGGTGGGCCGTGCTAGTGATGACGATGTCGAAATCTTTGCGCACCGAAAACACTGCGGCACGACTTTCGGCGGTGGTGATGTCTTGATTTCCCAGCTTTTACTAAACACGGTTTGATTCTAAAAAATACTGTTCTTCATATGTAGCGGGGAATACACATCTGTGTGCAAATGTCGCTTAATCGAATTGTAGAACATTTCGATTAAATTAAATATCTCAGTTTTCGCTTCGTCCTTTTGTGAAAAAACTTAGTAGGGGATTTCAAACTAAATTAACTTATAAGGTTTGTTATGAAGAATTCTAGGGGATGGCCAGGGGAAACCGGTGAGGAAAACGCCGCTAAGGCGCTTTTTGCTGTCTTGGTGGGCATCCCATACAAAACACACCCACAAGGCGGCAGACACAGTATTAGGTGGGAACATATATGTCCTTGTAAATTATCACGGAGGGATTATTCAGCGCATCGAGGCGCTTCACCTTGCGGGTTCGCTGCGCTCATGCAATATTATCGAACAGGGGTTTACATTCATTCTTTTAAATAAAAACTTTTATACTTTGAAGACCTAGGTAAGCACCCACTGCATACAATACCTGACATATGTGCACAAAATAGATACAGCACGTTATTTGTAGGCATCCAAATACTATCCGAATATCTTGCTTAACTTAGAATAATTACGCTAGCCACTGTCGAGAAATATTTGAACTTCCTTTCTTGGCCTAAATCAGTAACTTGCTATCGACAGGGTAATAAGCTCAGCTACCCTCTCGATGGATTCTTTAACGTTTTTAAAGGACGCATTTACTTAATCAAGCAACACCCATTAAATAGCGCTTCACTTTTAACTCCTTTTATTTTAATCGCTTTATTTATTTTAAACTTAAAGGACCTACGACTGAACTAATAATTGTTGTAACGAATAGGATAGCAAGCGCAATAAACATTTCGAGAATTATCGAGCGCGCAAGACTCGGTCCAGCCTGTTTTGTGCTTAACAACCTGGGGACTAGCCGCCACTTATGATACGCGGCCAATAGTAGAATAAAGGTAACGAGTAGTAGTTTTACACCTAGCCATTGCCCATAAGGGGTATTCACTAGGTCATTAAAAGAATCTAGTAAGGAATAAACGATAATTGCACCGGTGAGAATTAATAATGCAACAACACTCTGGGCATATAAACCAAAGCGATGCATTAATAGATGTAAGGCTTTTACGGGTAATTGGTAACTCGCTTTCAATAAGGGGTAAAGTGAGCCCATCCAAGCCATCACCATGACCACATGCAGGCTGAGTAATAATTGCAAGCCACCGTGTAACGATACACTATGTCCCGATAAACTGAAGGATCGCCCTAATACAATCAATAATAAACTAAAAATAATAACAACGACTGATCCTACGCCACGATGTAATTGCTTCAACAGAACAAAAAAAATAAAGAGGCTCAATAGAAACCCGATAATTCTATAAAGGGCGGTCTCACCTATGGGAGATTGCCACACGATTTTCAGCATAAAAGGATCAAACATACCGCTGAAACCCGACTCAGAGAAGGCGCCCGTTTCTAATAATAGTTGCATAAGAACAGCGACTAAACCTAAGCTGCTGAACAGTAAACCATAGGCGCGAATATCAAATAATAGAGCCGATTGATTGCTCTTGGTTGATTGTAAGAGCCATATCATTAAGGGGCCGCCGACGGCAGCGGCAAGCCCAACATAACCCAACAACTTGGCAACCATTATTAATAGTTGCCATATAGTTATATCAGTGAACATAAATTATTTGTGCATATCGTTAGAATGATCCATGTTACTTTTATCCGTACCCATCTTCATTCCATCATGGCTCATATTATCCAATGCATGGACCATAAAACCAAAGTCACCTTTCATTTTATGACCATCTGCGCCCATAGTGATCCAATCAACACGATAAGTCCCTGCGTCCAATGCATCAGACAATGACCAATTAAAAACTGCCGCAGGTTTTTTGATGGGATTAAAGCCAATATTAACCGTATCCCCTTGTTGATTTTTCACTAACAGCTTAACTAGCCTAACAGGCTTGCTAAAATTTAAGTCTATAGATTCTGGGCTACTCATTAACATTGCATTATTTTTAGGTAGTGATGACTCTAAATATGCGTGAGCCATAACAACATGACTGATGAGTAATAGAACGCTTGCGAGGAATAACTTTTTCATGAAATGTAACCTTGTTGTAAATATTTGTTGTGAATAAAAAATAATGTAAGATTTAAGTAGACTGTAACTGTCATTTCATAATTTAAATTCCTTTTTTTTCCATAAATAATAAACGGCGGGTAAAACCAATAGCGTGAGTAAAACTGCGCTGATCATTCCGCCGACCATGGGCGCTGCAATACGGCTCATCACTTCTGACCCTGTACCTGTTCCATAGAGTATCGGTAATAGGCCGACGATAACCGCAGCGGCAGTCATCATTACTGGACGGACACGTAAACCCGCACCCGTTAAAATAGTATTTTTAAGCTGTTCTTGCGTTAGTTTATTGTGTTGTTGAACGCTCTCTTTTTCATTATTGGGCTGTTCAGCAATAAGACGATTAAATGCTTGGTTAAGATAGACCAACATTATCACACCTATTTCAACCGCAACGCCCGCTAAAGCAATGAAACCGACGCCTACTGCAATAGAAAAATTAAACCCCTCCCAGTACATAAGCCATACACTGCCTATCAAAGCAAAAGGTAAAGTGCCAATTAAAATAGCTACTTCGGCAACACTACGAAAATTTATAAATAACAGTATAATAATAATGGCCAAGGTCAGTGGAATAACATAGGTCAGCTTTTCTTTCGCGCGCAACATATATTCATATTGCCCAGACCAAATTAATGAATAGCCTGCAGGAAGATCAATTTTTTCATTGACAATTTTCTGAGCGTTACGCACATAGCTGCCAATATCGACACCTTCGATATCTATAAATGTCCAGCCATTGATTCTAGCATTCTCACTTTTTATTCCAGGCGGACCATTTTCTATTGAGATGATGGCAACATCACCCAAGGCAATACTTTGGCCACTTGCAGTGATGATGGGTAACAATACTAATTTTTCTGGAGAATCCCGATAAGATTGTGGGTAGCGAACATTAACCGGATAACGCTCTAAGCCCTCTACTGTCTGAGTGACATTCATACCACCAACAGCACTGGCAATTACTTGTTGTATATCGGCAATATTTAAACCGTAACGAGCCGCTTTTCCTCGCTGAATATCAATATCGATATAGCGTCCACCAGCAACGCGCTCTGAATAAACTGACGCAGTACCTGGAATATCACTCACAATAGTTTCGAGCTGCTGGCCAATCTCTTGAATCACGTTGAGATCAGGGCCTGCCACCTTAATACCCACTGGCGTTTTAATGCCGGTTGCCAACATATCGATACGGGTTTTAATTGGCATCACCCATGCGTTGGTTAGACCCGGCAATTTAACGATTTGATCGAGTTCTTTTATCAAGGACTCAAGTGTCATACCGCTACGCCATTGGTCCCTCGGTTTTAACTGGATGAAGGTTTCAATCATCGTTAAGGGCGCAGGATCCGTTGCAGTATCTGCCCTCCCAGCTTTGCCAAAAACACTTTCGACCTCTGGCACCGTGCGAATAAGTTTATTGCTTTGCTGTAATAGTTCACGGACTTTACCAATGGAAATACCAGGGTAAGTGGTCGGCATATACATTAAGTCCCCTTCATCCAATGGC
>JBLIME010000016.1:0-21717 GCA_047638515.1 Pseudohongiellaceae bacterium | reverse complement strand
AACTGATGCTATTGCCCATGTTGTGCGTTGCTTTGAAGATGAAAACATTATTCATGTCGCTGGTAAAATAGACCCTATTGCAGATATTGAGATCATTAATACCGAGCTCGCTCTTGCCGACCTCGACAGTGCTGAAAAAGTTCTTTATCGCTACCAGCGTGCAGCCAAGGGTAAGGATGTGCATGCGATGGCCATGGTAGCGTTGATAGAGAAGATACTTCCACACTTAAACGAAGCCAAGCCTCTGCGCTCGCTGGACTTAGACGACGAACAAAAAGCACTGTTAAAAGAAATAAATCCGCTGACCTTAAAACCCACCATGTATATTGCGAATGTCGATGAAGATGGCTTTGAAAACAACCCTTATCTCGAGCGCGTACGTGACATCGCTATTGCTGAGAATGCAGTCGTCGTGCCTATTTGCAATAAGTTAGAATCAGAAATCGCCGAACTTGACGATGAAGAAAAAGAAGAGTTTTTAAATGATTTGGGCATGGAAGAGCCCGGCCTAAATCGTGTTATTCGTGCCGGCTATGAATTACTGCACCTACACACCTACTTCACTGCGGGCGTTAAGGAAGTTCGCGCCTGGACTATCCCGGTTGACTCAACAGCGCCTCAAGCCGCTGGTAAAATTCACACGGACTTTGAAAAAGGTTTTATTCGGGCAGAAATAATTGCCTTTGATAGTTATGTAGAAAATCGTGGCGAGAACGGTGCCAAAGAAGCTGGAAAATGGCGTTTAGAAGGCAAAGACTATATTGTAAAAGATGGCGATGTGGTTCATTTCAGATTCAATGTGTAACTAAAATCTAGCCCTCAAGCATTATGTTAATAACATTTTGCCGACAAATAAAGGATATAGAAAATGACTGACACAGCTTATACACCTCCAAAAATTTGGACTTGGGACGCGGAGAATGGCGGCGAGTGGGCAAAGATTAATAGACCCATTGCCGGTGCCACACACGACAAAACACTACCCATTGGTAATAACCCACTGCAGCTGTACTCAATGGCAACTCCCAATGGCGTTAAGGTCACCATCATGCTGGAAGAGCTGTTGGCTCTTGAGATTAGTGGCGCCGAGTACGATGCCTATATGATCAAAATTGGTGATGGCGATCAATTTGGCAGTGACTTTGTCGCGGTTAACCCCAACTCAAAAATTCCTGCTTTGATGGACCACAGCAACTCTTCGGGCAAGCCTGTCAGAGTTTTCGAATCGGGGGCGATCCTACTTTACCTTGCGGATAAATTTAAGGCGCTTATTCCCACTGAGCTCGACTCAAGAACCGAGTGCCTATCGTGGCTGTTTTGGCAAATGGGAAGTGCGCCTTACCTAGGCGGTGGCTTCGGTCATTTTTACAGCTATGCCCCCACTAAAATGGAATACCCCATCGACCGTTTTACTATGGAAATAAAACGTCAAATGGATGTGCTAGATAAGCACCTTGCTGATAAGCAGTTTATCTGCGGTGATGAATATACTATTGCTGACATTGCTATTTGGCCATGGTATGGCAATCTGGTGCTCGATACACTTTATGGTGCGGCTGAATTTTTACAAGCTGAATCCTATACTCACTTAATGCGCTGGACTCAAGAGATGCGCGCTAGACCGGCGGTGCAACGTGGGCGCATGGTTAATCGTTCATGGGGAGATGCCAGCGAGCAATTGCACGAGCGCCACCAAGCCGCTGACTTTGACTTACGCACCCAAGACAAATTAGCGCCCGACTCATAAAACAGACGCCGTAACTCTGCCTTAGTAAGGCTGAAGTTTTACTTGCGCCAACTTTTAGCTAGGTTGAGTTTAGTTATTGCGTCACTTTTTAATGACTAGTGTTGGATACTCAGGCTTTTTAGCGCTACTTCTCTAAACATAGCGCTAACCCACCTCAAGTCGATGTCACCGTGTCTTTATCAGAACGTATGATACTGAACATGAGGGCTTATCGATATCTGCACCGACAATCATCGAACCTAACGATTGTGCTAGCTTGAATGCTTGCCTATTTTTCTCACACTTTTCCGCGGATAGACTGTATTGCGCCTAAATATTACTAGAATGTATTACCAAGATGGATGACTAGGCTGTTGAAGTGATTTTCGACTGCGTCCACTAGATCCAATCTTACTAGGTGTGTCGCCATAGCGACTAAAATCCGCGCCTTTTAACCGTTGAGAGCTAACCTTTAATGTTAAAATTGTATTTAGTAGAGTCATCGTTAGTTGCTATAAAGCCTTATATGTTGCTACAAACTAATTATCATAACGCTCGAGATTCATCATAATGATAAAAACCGACATAGAAATCGCACGTGCTAGCCAAATGCGACCAATTATCGAAATTGGCGAAAAATTAGGTATCGCTGCCGAGTATTTAATTCCCTACGGCCACACGAAGGCAAAAATTGACAGTCACTTTATCGAGACGCTTAAGAATAGACCCGATGGTAAATTGATACTGGTCACAGCGATTTCACCCACTCCAGCCGGTGAAGGTAAAACAACGACAACCGTAGGCTTAGGTGATGCTCTCAACAGCATTGGCGAAAAAACATCTATATGTCTTCGCGAGCCAAGTCTTGGGCCCTGCTTTGGCATGAAGGGCGGTGCCGCTGGTGGTGGCTACGCCCAAGTTGTGCCGATGGAAGATATTAATCTGCACTTTACCGGCGATTTTCACGCTATCGGCGCCGCTCATAACTTGTTATCAGCACTCATCGATAACCACATCAAATGGGATAACGAGAGTGGGTTAGACCCACAGCGAATCACCTGGCGTCGGGTCATGGATATGAATGATCGCACGCTTCGAGACGTTGTTATTGGTCTTGGTGGGCCTAGTAACGGTATTACTCGGCAAACCGGTTTTGATATTACGGTTGCCTCTGAAATCATGGCGATATTCTGTCTAGCGACGAATCTTGATGATGTGCAACGCCGTGTTGGTAATATTATTGTGGGTTTCACCCGGGATAAAAATCCTGTCTACGCTCGCGATATTAATGCCGAGGGTGCGATGACAGTATTGTTAAAAGATGCTTTTAACCCAAACCTTGTTCAAACATTAGAAAATAACCCTGCCTTTATTCACGGCGGACCTTTTGCCAACATTGCCCATGGCTGTAACACCGCTATCGCTACGCAAACTGCGCTAAAACTAACCGATTACGTGGTCACTGAAGCCGGTTTCGGTGCCGATTTAGGCGCTGAAAAATTCTTCAATATTAAATGTCGTAAGACTGGCCTCAAGCCCGATGCAGTCGTTTTAGTTGCAACCGTACGCGCGCTTAAAATGCATGGTGGCGTGGCTAAAGATGCGCTCAATATAGAAAATATCGACGCCGTTAAAAAGGGGCTAGAGAATCTTGGGCGTCACCTCCGCAACCTCGGACAATTTGGCGTGCCTGTCGTAGTGGCTATCAACCATTTTACCGCCGATAGCGATGCAGAAGTTAATGAGATTGTTGAGTACTGCAAAGATTTTGGTGTTGAAGCTTGTGTTTGTAAACACTGGGCTGAGGGTTCAAGAGGCGCAGTAGAACTTGCACACAAGGTCGTTCAATTAGCTGAATCGGGAATTTCACAATTTAGACCACTGTATCCAGATAGCATGCCGCTATTTGAAAAAATTCGACACATCGTGCGCACGCTTTATGGTGCCGATGATGTCGCTGCGGATAAAGTGGTGCGCGATACCTTGGCAGGCTGGCAAGAAGAGTACGGGCACTTTCCTATCTGTATGGCCAAAACACAATATAGCTTCTCGACTGACCCTAACTTATTGGGGGCACCATCTAACCATATTATCCCTATCCGCGAGGTTAGGCTGGCGACTGGCGCCGAGTTCATTGTGGTCGTATGTGGATCAATTATGACGATGCCTGGCCTGCCGCGAATACCCGCAGCTAATGCTATCAAGTTAAATGACGAAGGCTTGATAGAAGGTTTATTCTAGATAGAGAAATTACAGCCAGAGGGGGGGGGGAACGGAAGGCCAAGGAGTGGATAACTGCAGCTCTGATGAGATTAGAGCACCGAGCGTCAGCCGTCCTGAATCTATCTCATCAAGAATATAATGCTCTACCTGCCGGTACAAAAGTGTATTGATACTCTTTCGGAGATGTTTCATGAAGTGTCAACTGTTATCGAATCGGTATTGTTAGATTTCGCGATTCACTAGCGTTATCTATATTATCTTTGACTGGTCACCTGTATTTATTTTTTATGAGGTCTAAAACGCCTTGGTTTTTCATTAATTCAAGCTCTGTATTTAATTTGCTGATAATCGCGTCATCGGTATTTATATTAAATGCGATAGACATAACGGTTTTATTAAAAATGAGGGCTTCTTCTAAGTTCTCGACGCCGTTCTCTCGAGCATAATAAGGACCTAATAATTGCCCTGTCGCCCATAAATCGATGCGACCACGATCGAGCTTACGCGAGTTGAGGTAATCTTTGGGCACATAATCAATTCTGAAACCTTTCGACTCTAAATACAAAGCGACGGCATCGCCGCGGTAACCTCCCACACGATATTTTTTAGCATCGTCGAGTTTTTTTAAAACAATCTTGCTGTTGCCTCGTTTTAAAAATACCCAGTTATTGTCAACGATGGGCCCAACCCACTTAAATAAAGGCTGACGCTCGATCGTCTGAGTTGTTGAAAACACGGCGTGATCAGTCTCTTCAAGCGCTAATCTATAGGCGCGCTGCCACGGCAGCAATTCCATTTCATAGTCAACATCGGCTCGCTTAAAAAGTGCCTGTACTATCTCCGAGGATATACCGATGATTTCACCATCGCTATCTCCTAGGTTGAAGGGCGGGTAGTTCTCAGTTTTCAACTGGAAGGTTTGGGCGCCGAGCCCACTAGAGAATAAAACATAGAAAATCCAATTACAAACTATCACGTAACGCATATTAACCACCTAAACGATTAAATCTGAATAAGAATTAATGTTATAGGAAAGCGCCACAGACCACCATTAAATCCTTAAATTCTCAAAGCGAGCCTATCCCTTAACTCTGTCTCGAGGCCTTCAGTCACTGTAATGACGCCTGCACGCACAATATTTAAGGAGATATTCGCCTTCATCGTTATCAAATACGCTAACCGATGAAAACGTGTTGATTTATATGCAGTGATATACCCGCAACCTTTGACCTTATTTTTTAACCTGTATTGTTTGCCGGTTCACAGCCTTGAGTGAGCACTACCGCTTTTATAGACAATAGAAAACATAAATTACATCAACGGCTAACCGGCACTTTACCCACGCAATACCGGTAACGCCACAGGCGACAGCACTAGCATTACCCTGTAAACTTCCGCCTTATTTTTACCCTTAGGAATATTATGCCAACCCCCGTTAAATTCTTACTGAAAGTCCTTGTTAAGCTATTACGTGAAGGCCTTGGACGCGTCATTATTCTTGTCAGCAGCCTTACATTACCCAAACAGATAGTGCGAAGCCGCGAAGCCGCAACCACATTGAAGGACGAGACCAATCGTTTATCGCTGTATGAGTTCTATGCCTGTCCTTTTTGCGTCAAAACACGCCGAGCGATCCACCGCTTAAATATTAATATAGAGCGGCGCGACATACGCAAACAACAGCAATACTACCAAGAACTAGCGGCCCAAGGCTCAGCTAAGGTGCCCTGTCTGCGTATAGAAAAAGGTAATGAGGTTGAGTGGTTATATGAATCTAACGATATTATTGACTATTTAAATGGTCGTTTCGATCCAAGCTAAACTGACCGATGAATGTCTTTCACACAGACACGCATTGACGAGCATCACTAGGTGCGTCTTGGGCACTCATTGTGTCGCGGTATACGGGCTATAACTATCTAGCTGTAACGCAGATCATCAGCTGTTTTTAGCTGTAAGCTATGTGTACAACGCTAGGGCTTGCCTTAAATACCGTGATCCGACGGGCCCTTAGCGTCTAATATCAATACGCATAGCAACATCAAGACTAATACCAACAGACTTATTAAGTGGCTAGAGCTCTCGCCATCAACCATCCGCCTTTTACAGAGACACAGCATGTGGTTTAAAAATTTAAGAATCTATCGTTTTACTCAAGATCTTGTATTGAGTAAAGAGACGCTAAACGCCGGCATGAACACTCAACTATTTAAGCCATGCGGCAGCCAAGAAGCCTCTCGAGTTGGCTGGGTATCAGCACTGACTCCGAAGCAAACACCTATCGAGGGTAAAACAACTGACCCGATAGATATTGATCTTGTTTTTGAACAAAATGGCTATTGGTTAATTACTGCCAAAAAGCAGGATAAAGTTCTGCCGGCAAGCGTCATTAACGAGGCGATTGAAGAAAGAGTGGCCGCCATAAGTGAAGCGGAAGGCAGGTCTGTTAGACGCAAAGAGCGCCAAGATTTAAAAGATGATGTGTTGATGACGTTACTACCCAAAGCGTTTACACGCTCTAGCTTTCAGTCAGCTTATATCGATCAAAAGGAAGGTTATATTGTCATCAATGCCGCCTCAGCCAATAAAGCTGAGGAGTTATTAACGCTACTACGTGAATCCCTCGGCAGCTTGCCAGTGATACCTATTGTTAGCAAACAGCTACCTTTTCAAGTGATGACCAGTTGGGTCGGTGAGGCGACGAGCGCCAGTAATAGCCATGAAAACTTTAGCCTTGGAGACGAGTGCGAGTTATCTGATCCCAAAGAGACCGGCAGTGTTATTCGCTGTAAACATCAAGACCTTACCTCAAATGAAATAAACAGCCATCTGCAAGCGGGGATGGTTATCAGTAAACTAGGCCTTAATTGGCTCAACGGCATTGAGTTTATACTAGATGATCAGCTAGCCATTAAACGTCTGCGTTTTGCTGATAATATCCAAGAAAAAGCCGACAGCTATGAAGCGCAAGATAGTGATGAGCAGTTTGCTATTGAATTTTCTGTAATGACACTAGAGCTAACGAGCTTTATCAAACACCTAATTGCTGCTTTGGGTGGCATTAGTACCGAGGCTCAATCCGTTGAAGAAATTGTTGCTCGAGTTGATAACGCAGCTAGTGCTAGCTCCACCACGGGTGTAGATGAGGTTAGCTTTGAGTAGATTTACAACAAACAAGTTAAACCCCATTGTTTAGCGACAGCACTGAATCCTTAAATGCGAACAATCGATTAATAACGGTTTAGTGAGTTGGTCTGACAGCTCACCTGGCTAGGGACTCTGGGAGATAAGCCAAGCGTGTGTGCGAATAAACGCAATCTGGCTGAGATATTCAGCTGGAAGCTATGTTGACCATGATCGCGCACGGGGTTTTTATATAAGTTTGAGTATATTGAGCTAATCATCATAGGATGCACTAGCGTTGTTATTGACACTTAACTAATGGCTCAATTAGTAGCCTAACTAACGCTTTAAGCAGCACCTAAAACAGCACCCCAAATAAGACATTAAATAACACCTAAATTTATGCCTAAACTGGCGTGCCAACTAACCCATTGACAATGGATTCACTATGACAAAATCTCTTCAAGATCAATTAATGGGTGCGGGGCTTATCGATAGTAAAAAAGCCAAAAAAATCACCAATGAAAACCGCAAACAAAAAAAAGTTCAAAAAAAATCAAGGGATGACTCTTTGAGCGAAGCGCAAACTGCGGCAAAACAAGCTCAGCGAGAGAAGATAAAGCGCGATCAAGCACTGAACAATAAATTAAATTCAGATGCGCAACAGAAATCGATTACAGCACAAGTTATTCAATTGATTAATCACTATAAACTTGAGCGCAAAAGGGGCGATATAAGCTACAACTTCAGCGATCGTGCGGTGATCAAAAAAATGCTCGTCAGCGACGAGATGTCAAAAGAAATTACTCGTGGTCGCTTATGTATTGCACGCCTTAGCGATAGTTATGAATTAATACCTAAGCCTATTGCCGACAAAATACGTGAGCGCGACCCAGACTCTATTATTGTCTACAATGAAAAGCCTAAGCTATCGCCCTCAAACAATGCCACAACTGCTGCCATAGGATCAGAAGCCGAACCCGCACTAGAGTCGGATGATGATTACTATGCTCAATTTGAGATCCCCGATGATCTTACCTGGTAGCCATTAAAAGTGATGTTTAACCGGCAGCAGACATAAACACACGTCGGTTAAACACGACCTATCCGACATTTGTAACCCTTGGGCAATTTGTACCTAGCCGCTTTATTCTAAGACGAGTATTTTAAAGATAAAAATTTATGTATAGCTGCCCAGTTTGTAAGCAAGCGCTCAACAGCGAGTTATCAAATACTTTAGGTGTAGGCAGTTTGCGCTGTGAACAGGGACATCACTTTGATCGCCATAAGAAAGGCTACATCAATTTGCTGCTCGCACACAATAAAAAATCAAAAAACCCCGGTGACGACATCAATATGGTGGCCGGTAGACGCGCTTTTTTGAATGCCGGTTATTACCAAGCTCTTGCGGACAAAGTTGCCGAGCTGGTTCTAGTACACAAGCCGCAATCAATTCTCGATGCCGGCTGTGGCGAGGGCTTTTATCTCAATAATTTTATTACGCAAGCTCAGCAACAGACATCTGCCTTAGCTATTGATACAAGTCAGTCAATTCGTGCTTATGGCTTTGATATCAGCAAACCGGCCATTGCTGCCGCCGCAAGTAGCTATAAAAATATCGAGTGGGCGGTGGCATCAAGTGCGCGTGCGCCCTATCAATCGGGAGTATTCGATTGCATATTAAGTGTTTTCTCGCGAATAGAATCTGCTGAATTCGCGCGGCTACTGAAAGTGGGTGGCCTCGTGGTCTTCGCAGGGCCGGGCCCCAAGCATTTGCAGGCACTACGCGAATTAATTTACCCTGAAGTTAACGCCTATCAGGCTGAAAAACACGCTGCTTACTTTGATGAACGTTTTATCTTAATCGATAAAATCTCACAGACCTTTCCCCTTTCAATAAACTCTAACGCACAAGTCATGAATTTATTGAGCATGACACCCCATAGCCAACGTATTAACAAGGAAGCAGCGAGTCGCCTAAAAGCAACGCAAATACTTAATGATCACGCTGACTTTTTATTATATGTTTATCAAAAGATAAGCTAACCAACGCCAACAAATGTTATTGCAGCATAGATAAACACCATGACTCCAAACGATAAAAAAGTAAGTACTCTGAAACCCGGCTTAAACAATCTACTTAAACTTTGGCCTTTTCTTAAGCCTTACCGATGGGTGCTCTTTGCTGCCTGCTGCACACTGCTATTTACCGCTGGACTTAATCTATCACTCGGCCAAGGTGTACGCCTTATAGTTGACGAGGGCTTCATTGGTGGCTCCTTAAAAAAGCTCAACCAAACGCTGGTATTATTTTTAATCGTTATTGTATTTATGGCTGTTGGTACCTTTTCGCGTTTTTATCTGGTGACATGGATTGGCGAGCGCGTCACCGCAGATATTCGCAAGGCTATTTTTAATCATCTAATTACCTTAGAGCCAAATTATTTTGAAACGAATCGATCTGGCGAGCTGATGAGTCGCTTAACAACTGATACCACCTTGTTACAATCAATTATGGGATCTAGCTTAAGTTTTGCACTGCGCTCATTTTTAATGATGATCGGCGGGCTGGTGATGTTGTTACTTACCAACATAAAACTGACTGCCGTCGTTTTTGGTGCACTGCCACTAATCATGCTACCCGTGTTTATTTTTGGCAAACGCGTGCGCCAATTGTCCCGCGATAGCCAAGATACTATTGCCGATGTGGGCACTTATGCGGGTGAGGTTCTACAACAAATAAAAACGGTTCAAAGTTATACTCGCGAGAGCACCGAGCGCTCAGCTTTTGCACAAGAGGTGGAGAAAGCTTTTGTGGTTGCCAGAAATCGTATTATTAATCGTGGTCTATTGACCTCACTGGTCATTTTGTTTTCTTTCAGCGCTATTGGTGTCATGATTTATATAGGTGCAAGCGATGTGTTAGACGGCAATATGAGCGGTGGTGAATTAGCCGCTTTTATTTTTTATGCGGCAATGGTGGCAGGTGGTGTAGCGGCAGTGGCCGAGGTGTTTGGAGAGCTGCAACGTGCAGCCGGTGCTACCGAGCGCTTGCTAGAGCTGCTTGCCGTATCAGCAGTTATTAAATCGCCGTCAACTAATCCAGAACAACTTGAAGAGCATAAAGAAGAGCATTATAGAAAACGTCGCGGTAAAAATAGTCCGGCTCGCAAGCCCAAAAAGACCCCAGACCTCTGCACAAATAACACAACAGAGGGCGATGCACAGGGCGCTAGTAGCTCAATGCTAGATCGTGCAGAGAAGTCATTGTCGACCCGTCATATTAGTTTCAACAATGTCAACTTTAGCTACCCGAGTCGGCCCAACACCCGCGCCTTAAACAACGTCTCGTTTGACATAAAACGCGGTGATACCATCGCACTTGTCGGCACTAGTGGTGCGGGAAAGAGTACTATCTTTGAACTCTTGCAACGTTTTTACGACCCGCAACAGGGTTCGATTTTATTGAACACTAAAAACCTCACCACCATGAAGCTTGACGATGTACGTCAACCAATGGCTATGGTGCCCCAGCAACCGACACTATTTAGCTCTGATGTTTTTCATAACATTGGTTACGGTGACCCGACCGCATCTGAAGCAGAAATTATCAGTGCCGCACGTGCAGCGCACGCTCATGAATTTATCGAGCACCTGCCCGAGGGCTACCGGAGTTTTTTAGGGGAGCGTGGAGTGCGTCTGAGTGGCGGGCAGAAACAACGCATTATAATTGCGAGGGCAATCTTAAACGACCCAGAAATTTTACTTTTAGACGAGGCCACTAGCGCACTCGATGCCGAGAGCGAGCAATCGGTTCAAGAGGCGCTAGTGAAGCTTATGGCCAAGCGCACTACTATTATTATTGCCCATCGCCTCGCTACTATTGTCCATGCCGATAGAATTTTAGTGATGGAGAAAGGCAAGATAATTGCCGAGGGATCTCACGAGGAGTTGCTGACAACATCGTCACGCTATCAAAAATTAGCGGCGCTGCAATTTGGGCATAAAGATAAATAAGCACGGTTAAAAATATGGACAGTTGTTGCAGCAGGTGTCTATTTTTTATTTAGAATTCTATCTTGCGTCCGTTTGTTCGTTAAATGCCCACTGCTTTAACTAGCGGTTTCTTAGCAGCAAGAAAAACCCTAAACCGAAGCAGAAGATAATAGGAATTAAGACGGCCACGAGAGGCGCGAAACCGTAGACCAAACTGGTCGGACCTAATAGCTTTTGTGTTAGCTGAAAAATAATACCTACAACAACACCGCTAAAGATGCGATAGCCCATAGTAACTTCGCGTAGAGGCCCAAAAATAAAGGAAATCGAAATAACGACTAAACTAATAATTGCCAAGGGCTGTAGTATTTTGTTCCAAAATGACAGTTTATAAGCGCTATTGTCGATATTTTGTTGCTCGAGATAGGCAATATAAAAATAGAGTTTGCTGATGGATAAGTCCTCGGGCTGTTGAACCAGGACTGAAAGCAGTGCCGGTGACAACTGTATATTCCAAGGTCGAGTCTGATAACTGTGCTGCTCAATTACACTCTCTGTAATAACTGTCTCGACGATGTTTTCCTCTTGCCATTGGCCGTTGATATAAATGGCTGATTGCGCGAAGCTCGTCGATGTTAATTCATTTTTCGCATCAAAATTATAACGCGTCACCCCCAGTAACTGGCCATTAGCTTGCACACTATTAAAATGCATATATTCATTGCCTTCGCGATTCCATAAACCACCGTAAGAAGACTGCTCTGTTTTAATACCTTGACGTTTTATATCTCTTCTATTTTCACTGTACTGCCCAGCGGTAGGAATAACGTACTCAGCGAGCAGCAGTACGACGATAATCAGCAGTAACACAGGCTTGATAACAGAGAACGCCAGACGCAACAAACTCACTCCAGCAGCTCGCATAATAATAAGTTCGCTCGTTGATGCCAAACTCCCCAAGCCAATCAGAACACCCACCAGTGTCGCAAACGGCATATAGCGATAAATACTACCGGGTATATTTAAGGCGAGGTGAATACACACTTCTAAAAATGTGTAGTTATTTGTTATATTATCGAGCTCATCAATAAACTTTGACAAGATATCCAACGAGCAAATAACTAGCAACACCATTAATACTGACGTTAACAAACGACTAAACAAATACTGATTTAAAAGACGCATACTATTATCGACTATCTTTTTGATTATTTTTATATATTTGAGGCGCTTTTTTGAAGCGCCCAAAAATACCCGTCCGCCAAGCAAATAACACGACCGCAAGTGTCGCAAAAATAAGATGTACCGACCACAAACCAATCGCTGGGGCTAGCGTTTGTGCCTCGATCGACTCACGTGCACGGTTAAGCAGTACTAAATACACTAGGTATAAAACGATAGCGGGAAACAACATCACATAGCGACCGCGCCTAGGTGTGGTGTAGCTCATTGCAACAGCCAGTATTGTGATAATAATAATAATCAACGGTGCCGATACCCGAGCTTGTAGTGCAGCTTGCTTTTCAAGATTAGCGTCACCCCATAATTCGTTCGTCAATTTTGAATTAACTTTTTTTGGTCTAAAGCTTGTGTCCGCAACCTCGGGCAGATGCTGGCCCAAAGTATTGAAGCGTGTTACGCGATAATTTACATCGCCGGGCCGTCCCCGGTACCGCACGCCGTTGCTCAGCTGAAGATAGCGCTGCTGGTAAAGTTCGTGAGTAATACGCTGTGCAGACTCTGACTTGATGGTAGTTAACGGCTCGCCTTTAGCCACACCCGTGCTTGCCATAAAAACACTGTTGAGTTTTTGCCCCTCGCCTTGCGCCTCGGTATAACTGACTACTTCACCCGTTCGAGACACTTGAAAACGACCAGGTTTTACAACATCTAACTCGCTCCTGTTTTTTTGCTGTTCGAAGATTTGCTCAGCTTTTTGCAAACCAAGCGGCGTTAGCCATAAACTGCACATGCCAACTACAGTTGCTACGATAGCACCTGGCACAAAGGTATAGGCAAGCAGACGACGCTGACTCATCCCACAGGACGATAAAACTGTCATCTCGTGATCTGCGTACAAGCGCCCATAGGCCATTAAAATAGCCACCATAAAACCCAGCGGGAAAATCAATTCTAAAAATCCGGGCAGCCTGTAATACATGATCGAAAATAAGACGGCAGGATCAAACTTGCCCAAAGCTGCCTCAGACAAATATTTAATAAAGCGGCCACTCATAATGATAGCGACAAGTACGGTGGTGACGGCAGCGGTCGTTTGTAATACTTCGCGAGTTAAATAACGCAGAATAATCATGCAATAGTCGTCATTGGTTAAATGAATGGTATAGAATACCAGAATGAAGCCCTAGCATAAGCCCTGATTTAGAGATTGATCTAAACTTTCCGAAAAAATTTTTCTTAGGCCTTATCGCCACCGACTACCAACTACTAACCTTACACAAATTGAGAGTGCCATGTCTGTCAACGTCACCAATAACACCAAATTTTCCGCCAAAAAAATTGATCTCAACACCTTAAAAACAGACTGCCTTATTATCGCAGCATTCTCTGCCGGCGAACTTTCGGACACCGCTAAGCATTTTGAAACCATTAGCGGCTTAACTATAGCTAACTTGTACAAACAAGATGAATTCGCCGGCAAGTTAGGCCAACAGGTAACGTTTTATCAACCCACTACAAATATAAGTAAAGCCATTATTCTAGGCTTCGGTGAAAAGGATAAGACGACAGCCGCACAATATCGAGAGGCACTTAAGCAGCTCGCTAAAACTCTTGCCAACAGCACACTTAAACAGACAACGCTCTGCCTTGATGAAGTAACAGTAGAGACCTGGTCAAGTGAAGCTAAAGCCCGCGCCTGTGCCGAGTCAATTAGCCATGGTCGTTATCAATATTCGCAGACACGATCCATAGTTAACGCTAAAACCAATGTCACTATTATTTTTGGCACCGCAAAGGTGAAGGATGCGAGTAAAGGTCTGGTCGTTGGTCAGGCCATTGGTAGAGGTATGAATGTTGCCCGCGAACTCGGTAACCTACCGGGTAACATCTGCACCCCAACTTATTTAGCCAATCAAGCTAAAACTCTAGCCAGCGCCGATAAACACCTAAGTGTTAAAATTCTCTCAGAAAAACAAATGAAAGAATTAGGCATGGGTTCACTATTATCGGTGTCGGCAGGTAGTCATGAACCCGCGCAGTTAATAGTGATGGAATATACCGGTGCCGCCAAGAGCGAGAAGCCCCATGCGCTTGTCGGCAAAGGGATTACTTTTGACACCGGCGGCATTAGTTTGAAGCCCGGCGGCGGTATGGACGAAATGAAATATGACATGTGTGGTGCGGCTAGCGTTTTTGGCACCATGGTGACACTATTAGAGCTACAACCTAAAATTAATGTTGTCGCGGTTATTGCAGCCGCCGAAAATATGCCTGGCAGTAAAGCAACCAAACCTGGTGATATTGTCACCTCGATGAGTGGTCAAACTATCGAGGTATTAAATACTGATGCCGAGGGTCGCTTGGTATTATGTGACGCACTGACTTATGTCGAGCGCTTTAAACCCCAGAGCGTTATTGATATCGCAACACTCACTGGCGCTATTGTTATGGCTCTAGGCGGGCATGCAACGGGATTATTTAGCAACAGTGATGACTTTGCCAACGAGCTTCTTGCGGCCGGTATTACAAGTGGTGACCGCGCCTGGCACATGCCACTGTGGGATGACTACCAAGGTCAGCTCGATAGTAATTTTGCCGACATTGCTAATATTGGTGGTCGCCCCGCTGGGAGCATTACTGCGGCTTGTTTTTTATCGCGCTTTGCTAAGAAATACACTTGGGCACATTTGGATATCGCCGGTACTGCCTGGCTTTCTGGCGCTCAAAAAGGCGCGACAGGCAGACCAGTGGCCCTATTAACTGAGTACTTACTTACTAAGTAACACACCAGTCCCTCACCACGGTGCGCTAAAAAAATTATCAATGCTCATTATTCTCAACCAATAAGATTACTATGACGCAGATCGATTTTTACGTTCTTACACAAACAACAGCGATAGCGCGACTCCATTACGCCTGTCGCTTGACTGAAAAAGCGGTCAATCAAGGATGTCATATTGCTATAGCACTCGATGATGAGCTACAGGCTCAGACCTTAAGTGATTACCTGTGGTCATTTAAGCCCGAAAGCTTTTTACCCCACACGCTGCAAAATGATGAGGCGTACATAAAAGCACTGGAAGCTGCAACAACTGTCACTGAAAAGAGCTTAGGCGAGGCAAAAAGGCCGACGCCAATTGCACTCATATGGAGTGAAGATAACGAGCATTATCATGATATATTAATTAATTTAAGCCAAAAAATTCCCGAGGGCTTCAGTCGCTACCGCCGCGCCTTTGAGATTGTTGTACAAGAGGACGATTGTCTTCGGATAACTCGCTCACATTTTCAGTTTTATCGAGAGCGAGGTTATCCCTTAAAATCCCATGCTCTTTGATAATTTCAGTACCTGTTACTGACAAAATACTATAAAAATAGCTGACTCTATGGACGAAAAACGCAGTAAAGAAGAACTTCTCGCCGAGCTAGAGTCTATTAAAGCTTTACTCGATGGCGAACCTCTTAATGACGGCGTTATCTTCGACACGAGTGCACAAGGAGCGGCTTCAGATGCTAAGCCATTGGCTAAGACACTCTACTCATCGCCAAAAATTCCCACACTTAACAAGATGGTCTTTGAAGACAAGCTCTTGAACGATGTTAGTAACCAACAGTTCGATAGATCTAAAACCGCGGCACATAAGGCGTTATCAAATCAACAATTTTTATTGGAACAAGCAAAGTTAAAACACAAAAAAGCCAATGCAAAACTTGAGACTAGCAGCGACCACTCAACTAATACGGACTCAGTCGATCAAGCACCACATCGACCATCGGCACTTTATAATTTTGTGGACGGCTCGTTAAATAACGCTGTTGATAACTCGCTAGTGCAAGCACTTAAGAGCTCCCGCGATAAGACTCTACAGCGTTATCCAAACAACTCTTTCAGTAACTCGGCTAATAGCTCAATTAACGGTGTCACTGAAAATCCATTTTTACCCAAGCATATTCGAGAGCGCTTGACCAAACCTTCAGATTTAGAGGCTATACTCGCAGGTGATCCCAATAAGCGTTGTTTACTACCGCCTATCATTAAGACAACCGTTGATAATGATTCAATCGTGCCGTATCGGATGTTCAGCTCAAATAGTTTTTTAAAGACAAGTAGATCTGGTGCTAGCAATACACAATCGCTGAAGTCAGCACTTGATCAAACCACTTCATACAAAAACACATCGGTAACTCGACCAGAAATTGAGCCCGAAGCCAAGCCCGAGCTAGTCAAATCCGCAACTAGGTCCGATGCCAAGATGGACCTGTTAGTCGATGAGCTGGTAGCCCAATACCTACCAGAAATTGAAGCCAAACTGCGTTTTCAATTAAAACAAGCGCTGATGCACACGCCCGAGAACAAATAAATCGCTCAGTATTGTTTTCGACGTTTAAGTAACATCGTATCTAGGGGTGGCTGGTCGACACAAAAAACACGCTATCCCGGGCCATAAACATACTTAATCTGCCACATTGGTGGACGAACACGATATAATATTACTTGATAAAATTGCAAAAAAGCCCGTATGACTTCAGTCATAGCGATTAGCACGAGCTTGGTTAGTGTCGATGCTGCCCTTTGCAGCTCTGGTGTCATCTCCATAAAAGTGATCGTCACTTAGCGCTAACTAACTTCAAATCCCCTCATTTACTATTAACAAAAGACATTTTAGAGCCATGGAAAAAACTTACCAGCCGCAGACAATCGAACAATCTTGGTATCAAACTTGGGAAGACAAAGGCTATTTTAAGCCTTCCGGTGAGGGTGATAGCTATTGCATCATGATGCCACCACCTAACGTGACGGGTAGCCTACATATGGGCCATGGCTTTCAAGAGGCAATCATGGACGCGCTTATTCGCTATAACCGTATGCAGGGTAAAAATACGCTTTGGCAAGTCGGTACCGATCATGCCGGCATCGCCACGCAGATGGTTGTTGAACGCCTACTTGAAGCGGAAGGCGTGTCACGTCAAGACCTTGGACGCGAAAAGTTTATTGAAAAAGTTTGGGAGTGGAAAGAAGAATCGGGTGGCAATATCACTCGCCAGTTGCGCCGCCTAGGTGCGAGCCCAGACTGGAGTCGCGAACGCTTCACGATGGATGACGGCTTTTATGAAGCCGTACAAGAGGTGTTTATTCAGCTTTATGAAGAAGATTTAATCTATCGTGGTAATCGCCTAGTAAATTGGGACCCAAAGTTACATACGGCAATTTCAGATCTAGAAGTTGTTAGCAAGGAAAAAAAAGGCTCAATGTGGCACTTTCGCTACCCTTTGACATCGGGAGAAGGTTACTTAGTCGTGGCTACAACACGACCAGAGACGATGCTCGGAGATACGGCCGTAGCCGTTCACCCTGAAGATGAGCGCTATAGTCATCTTATTGGACAAACGCTGACACTGCCATTAGTCGGTCGCGAAATACCCATTATTGCCGATACTTATGTCGATAAAGACTTTGGTACTGGCTGTGTAAAAATAACGCCCGCCCACGATTTTAACGACTATGAAATGGGTCAGCGCCACAACTTACCGTTGATCAACATCTTTAATGATGACGCACATATTAATGAGAACGCGCCTGTCGCCTACCAAGGTCTTGATCGCTTCGTGGCGCGCAGGCAGATCGTTGCTGATTTAGATGCACTCGCTCTACTTGACAAGATCGATGATCACGATTTAAAAGTTCCTACCGGTGATCGCTCAGGTGTTGCTATCGAACCATACTTAACCAATCAGTGGTATGTTAAAACTCAACCCTTAGCGGATGAAGCCATTAAGACCGTTGAGAAAGGTGAAATTCAATTTGTACCCAAACAGTACGAGAACATGTACTTCTCTTGGATGCGCGACATCAAAGACTGGTGTATTTCACGGCAGTTATGGTGGGGCCACCGCATTCCAGCGTGGTATGACGACGCTGGCAAAATTTATGTAGCTCGCAGCGAGAGCGAAGTACGCGAAAAATATAAGTTGGCCGACACTATCAACTTACGTCAGGACGAAGATGTACTCGATACATGGTTTTCTTCGGGGTTATGGACTTTTGGCACACTAGGCTGGCCCGCCAACACTGATGCACTAAAAACATTTCACCCCACCGACGTGCTGGTTACTGGTTTTGATATTATTTTCTTTTGGGTAGCACGCATGATTATGCTGACCTTGCATTTCCGCAAAGAAATTCCATTTCATACTGTCTATGTTCACGGCCTTGTTCGCGATAGCCAAGGTCAAAAAATGTCGAAATCTAAGGGCAATGTACTCGACCCTATCGATTTAATCGACGGCATTGATCTTGAAACCTTAGTCACTAAGCGCACTGCCGGCTTAATGAATCCTAAACAGGCTGCGAAAATTGAGCAGCAAACTCGCAAAGAGTTTGCCGATGGCATCAACCCTTACGGTACCGACGCACTGCGCTATACCTATTATTCGTTGGCCTCCACTGGACGCGATATTAATTTTGACGTGGGCCGTATTGAGGGTTTTAGAAATTTTTGTAACAAAATTTGGAATGCATCACGCTATGTGTTGATGAACTGTGAAGATAAAGATTGTGGCCTTGGTGATGCGATCGTTGAATTATCATTAGCCGATCGTTGGATCATCTCCAAACTCCAACTTGCCGAAAAAGCCGTTGCTGAAGGTATCGAGTCCTACCGCCTAGATTTGGCCTCTCAGGCACTTTATGATTTTATCTGGAATGAATACTGCGATTGGTATTTAGAACTATCGAAACCGATTTTATGGGAAGACAGTGGAACTAATACCGCAACCGATGCACAAAAGCGTGGCACACGACAGACACTTATTCGAGTGTTAGAGGCAACGCTGCGCCTAGCACACCCTTTGATCCCCTTCATTACAGAAGAAATTTGGCAGCGTGTCAAAACACTTGCGGGTCAGGAGGGTGAGACAATCATGCATGCAGCCTACCCAATTGCGGATGCTAGCAAGATTGATCAGCAAGCAATTAATGATCTCGAGTGGGTTAAAAGCATTATTGTCGGTGTTCGGAAAATTCGCGATGAGATGAGCATTTCGCCATCGGTCGAACTACCACTCTACTTTGTGGGTGGCAACGATGTCGATCAACAGCGACTCAGCGACAACCAGCCATTCTTAGTGAAGCTTGCCAAACTCAGCGCTACCCACTGGGTGGCATTAGGTGACGAGGCGCCCATGTCATCGACCGCTTTAGTTGGCGACATGGAAATTCACGTCCCCATGGCAGGCTTTATCGATAAAGCTGCAGAAGTCGCTAGACTCGATAAAGACATCGTTAAGCGCAGCGGCGAAATACAGCAATTAAAAGGCAAGCTCAGCAATGCTAACTTTGTCGATAAAGCGCCGCCTGCCGTTGTTGTTAAAGAACAAGAGCGCCTCGCTGCTGCTCAGTCAGCGATTGAGAAACTTCAACAGCAAATAGAAAAAATAAGAGTGCTTTAACACCTCAGTCACCATCTAGTTGCTCTACTAAAAGTTGCAACTAGATATTTTAGACAATCAACAAGGCTTGGTAATTTATTTGTCAACTCAACTGCTGCGGTACTGCTTAGTTATCGCTCAGACTCCCTTTACATGCCTCTCTTTTCTAGTATTTAATTCGCTCAATATTAGAGCCAATTATTTTTCAGCGCAAACAATATTTGTCGACAGTCGAGCGCCTATACTTAATTTTTTTGCGTGGATCGCAAAGCCGCAGCTGTAATTAATGGATCACGCTCGCGCGGGAAAAATTGAGCGTCGACATAATTGTGTGACGGCTATTAGCAGCAGAGCTTTGTAAGCTAGAAGAACACCCAATATAAAATTATCCTCAAAAAAAATTAGCGGATGCAAACCAGAGATGTGTATGTGTGTCGTTATTATAGCGCCTACTCAACTAGCATCAGCTTTAAATGATTACTGATGCATAACAACAATTCTATGCAGCTGATGATGCCTAGGTTGGACAAAGAGTCACCAGCGGCTTTTTCGTTAGCGCTTTAATAAACTGAATAGTTTTACTATTAAATATCTCTGGCTGCTCTACATTCACCACATGGCCACAATTTTCTATCACTAACAAGGTAGACTTAACATGCTTAGACGCTATGTTTTTGATTGACGGCAAAAACAAATGATCTTCTTCTCCCATAATATACAAGGTTGGTATCGTCGTGTCTTTGGCTCTAAAAAAGCGTAGTAACGGATTTATTTCCGACGTTAATTTGAACCAGCGTACAAATTCTTTTTGGTAGAGTTTTTTTGCCTCGTTGACAAACAGCAACCGCGACGTTTTATGATTTTTGCGAGGCATTATAATAAAGGCGAAAAGCTTATAAAGTACCATATAAGGCACTACCGATTGAAAAATGATACCTAACTTCATCAACACTTGGGAGCGAAAATCAAGTTGCATAATAGCACCACCCATAATCATACTTTGAACACGACTCGGGTGTTTCTCAGCAAGGTTTCTAATTAAAATAGTGCCTAGCGAGATGCCGATAAAGTGAGAATTTTCAATGGTTAAGTAATCGATAACCTCCACGATATCGCTGGTGATGGAGTCAAATGTATATTTTTTATTAAAGGCATCCCTGAGTGCGGGCTTCGAGTTACCGTGACCACGCAGATCTAAAATGAGTACATTAAACTGCGCGCTAAAACTGCGTAACTGCTTAAACCATATGGATGAGCTGCCACCGGCACCATGAACGAAGGTCACCCATTCTGTTGCCGTTTTGTGTTTATAGATTGTATATTTAAGCATCGCGGTGAGTCATACTTTTTAAATTTTTTTATTACATAAGCACTGTCTTAAAAGTGTTATATCTAGCCATCAAAGGTGCCGTTATAGCTGTCATGCTTTACAACTACAACGTGTCGTTTAATCCATTTGGATTTACCTATCTGAAATCATTGGTGTTAGCCAATAGATCAAAGTTTGCCGAGGTGTTGTCGGAACGATTTATTCTACTACAGTTTACCCACTCTTCTTAGCACAATTGACGCAATAAAATACATGGCCGCTGAAATCAGACCACTAAAAATCGATTTTTCGTGGCTTTTAATGGCACTTGCATATGTTTAATTCACCATAGATATTTCACCTCCGGCTTTGTATTGATGACTATAAATAAACTAGATGGAAACCGTTGATCACCTAGACAGCACTCACCGACTTATCACCAACCAACCGATGAAGCTTGAGAGGGTCATACAGATAAGCTCAGTCTTGCATAGAAAATTAGCCGAGATAACCATCTTAAGACGCCTACCAGCCCACTTGATAAAAATAGACCAAACTTTTATACGCGACATGCTAGACGACTCGGATGACTTCGCTATTGTCACCAGCGTCATCGCTTTGGCTAAATCGTTCAAACGCGATGTTATTGCCGAAGGTGTAGAAACTATCGCTCACGGCACAGCACTAGTAGAGCTTGGCTGTCATTTAGCGCAGGGCTATGGCATTGCAC
>JBLIME010000015.1:0-22524 GCA_047638515.1 Pseudohongiellaceae bacterium | reverse complement strand
GCACAAAAAAAGGCGAACCTTGTGAGATTCACCTCTTTGGAAAGCATAGACTACTAATTAGATAGCTACGATATTCTCGGCTTGTGGGCCTTTTTGTCCGTCGGTCACGACGAATTCAACTTGCTGGCCTTCGGCTAGTGTTTTGAAGCCTTCACCGGAAATTGCGCTAAAATGTGCGAAGACGTCTGGGCCAGCTTTTTGCTCGATAAAACCAAAACCTTTCGCTTCGTTAAACCACTTAACGGTTCCTGTAGTTGTGTTAGACATAATATTATCCTGAAATTTATATAAGTAGTGCCTTAAGTAGGCTTGAATCGCTTAAAATATAGACTGGAACTTATAAACTGCAGGACGAGGTATTACGAATAAAACGGCGAAATGTAGGATGTAAATAAAGGCTTCTTTCTAGCTGAAAATAATATATAGAGGTTGTCCGCACTTGTCCATGGTTTTCTAGTAATTTTAAGATCAATGGCAATAAGTCAGGTGTTTGTTGGGTAATAAGGGCGATTTGCGCGCGCGGTTGAGCAGTTTTTTTGACTTGCTTACGCCAACAGACAGTGAATTATTGTTAAATCGCGCCTATATATCGACATCCTTTGACTATGATGGTCGAGCAAGACTAGGGTTCCCCTGTGGGTTAATCCGCGGTGGTAGTGTTAGGTCAACAAGAGAGATGTGTCTAGCCGAGCTGGTGGAGCGAGCGTTGTGACTCCCAATATGCCTCGAACACACAGGGAGTGGTTACAGCAAGCAGTTAGATATGATCTTTGTCAATGGCCAAATGCGATAGCATGATAACCGCCTGAGTTCGATTGCTGACGCCTAGTTTACGAAAAATAGCAGTAATGTGTGCTTTGATTGTGGCCTCGGTTACGCCTAACTCAAAGCCTATTTGCTTATTTAGCCAGCCTTCACGCAAGTAGCAAAGCACGCGGTACTGCTGTGGTGTTAGTGTAGCAATCTTAGCGGCTAAAGTTTTCTCTTCCTCGGTGATGGGTGAAGCATGGAACGGAATATGCGGTGGTAACCAACGCTCGCCATCGGTCACTGTTCGGATAGCTTCAAAGAGTGTAACTACCGACGACGACTTAGGAATGTAACCACTGGCACCATGACCTATGGCTCTATTGATGATGGATGGATTTTCATTAGCAGAGATAACAGCAATAGGTATGCTAGGGAATTTTTCACGTACCGTAATAAGGCCGTATAAATCTTGGCTTCCAGGCATATTTAAATCGAGTAAAAGTAGATCAACATCGCGATTTTCCGCAAGGGCGCTGAGTGTTGTTTCAAGATTTGATGACTCACTGATCGTACTCTTCTCGAAGTTTTGATTAATAACTTCTAAAAGAGCATTACGAAACAGCGGGTGATCATCCGCAATATGGAAATGGTACATACGTGACCCAATTATTGTTATTAATTTAGTTGATTATTTTAGCACCACTGGCCTTAACAGCCAACCCAAGTATGGTGCTTGTTTATCTCCTACCAAGCTGACCCTTTTAGCGATACTAGCTAAAGATACTAGGCATTATTCACTGACGTCGCAGGTCGACGTCAGTGCTGCACAAAACCATTAATTATGACACTTGCTCTTTGGGCCATTAGAGGGTTGTCTACGACGTTAATTAACACTCAGGGTAAGCTATTCACGAAAAAACATCTTCAATCTGTGTTTCTACTAATAGTCATAGTAACCAGTGCCAGCGTTGTGGCGAGTGGCCTATTGAAAATTTATTTGAAAAATCGAAGTGCCACTGGCCTTAAAGCTGTTTTGTCCGAGTTAGTAGACGATGGTGTAAAAATAATAGCAAACGGTAATAGCTTGATATTGCGTGGTGAGAGGTCGATGTTGACCCAGTTACAGTAGATCATTATTGACTTAGCTGTAGCCAGTGTCTTCCTGTGTGTATCGATTGACCGAGCCGTTGATCCCAATGTTTTAAAAAAGCGCAAAGACGTCTAGATAGGGGGTACCCATAAAGTGAGTAAGCGCCTAGATACGGTCACAATAGAAAGCGTGCAGCGCTTGGTCATTAATGAAACCATATTACTAGTCGTGCCGATAAAGTCTTTTGGCTCGGGCTTTAATGAGGTGTTTGATGTCGATAACAGCTTGAATGATTTTGTGGGCTTAGATATAGCCGGAACACACTTAGGATCAGTCTTTGAGAAGAGTGAAGCTATAGCTATCGACCGCAGTTTATTCGTTGAGCCATCTTTGCTTTCAGCTCGAAAAGTCCAACCGAACGCCGATGCATTAAAAGAAAAAGTGTTTGCTCGTTACGGTGTTCCTACTCATACTAATAATACGCTGGCTAATGAAAATTTTCAGCTCCCACAAGTCTTGTCAATACACACATTATGATAATAATATATGGTTTAGGGCTAATTGCGTTAATCCGCAGATGCTATTTTATGGCGGAGCTTAGGCTGAACCAGGATAGCGCTTGATAGTTACATAGGCATCTAAACTACTAAGTATCCAGCTGGCTAAAAATGCAAGCTTGGCGGTGATGATAGTCGGATCCTCAAAAACCGTTAGCGATTCTTTGATGACTAACGCTAAGCTATTCACATCTAGGTGTTGCCGACCCTGCTCGATATCGTTGGCAATCATCATCATTATGCTAAATGTGGCTTCCATAATAATAGCGAAACTAACTGCCGCCACCACGGTAAACACCAAGCCTCTAACGTAAGTTTTTAAATAAAACTGGCCTAACCCGGGAAAAATCAGTGCAGAAAAATACACCGGCTTCATGGTGTTTTTTAGCGCGTTATTTGATGTGTTCGTGGTTGTACTAGGCATAATTTTTTAAGCACCTTGCAAGTGTTTTAGTCGGTCACCTACATGCACTCGTGCACCAAGTCCCCGAGTTACGATGGCATTTTCGCCAAAGGCGGGTGCTTTTTTATTATCGGGCATAGCATTTAATTTTGCGAGCAAACTAAAGGGTTCCTGTTGAGGGTTTTTAATACCCGTATAAACGTTGATGGTCGGAATAATACAGCGTTGACATGGGTAGCAGTGCGTTAACTCGTAGTGCTCGTGACAGAGGCTTTTAACGGTATGTTCGTCAAATGCATCCAAACCACTGAGCACGATGTTAGGACGAAAATTGTCCATTTCAACAGGATCAAATTGTTGTTTTATCAGTGAGGTGTTCAACGCCTCCAACGAGTTCACATTGCAAACCAAAATAGGTGCGGCATCTGCAAACAGGGTATGTGTTGTCTCACCCAAAAGTTCAGGTCTACTTTGTGGACGCTGGTGTCCACGAGCTATTCGCACTAAACGTAGGGGTTTCGGTGCGTTAATGGCTTCAGTTATCCAGGCGCCTGCCACCGCTCCTTCATCGACAACTTTACAGTGATCCTTCCATATTTTGGCGTCACTAGGAGTCTCGGTCAAGTTTGCTTCGTCCATATTTTTAAAAGGAATAATCAAATCATTCATTCCTGCTTTTGATAAAATCATGGTGTTAGCTGTCAGCTTCGGCTGGATCAGTACCATGTTTGAAAATTGACGTTGGGTAATAAAACCACCATCGGACTTTGTAATCATCCAGTGGCGATCCCACCTAAAACCAGTGGCGGTTAATTCGGCGTCACGCACGTCGATGCCTCGCAATGATTTTACGGGGTATATAAAAAGTTGGTGAACTTCAACCGCCATAGGTAGACTCGCAGTTTTAGAGATGAACGTTGCTCGCGATCACGGGCTTAGGGTTTGTTACTGTTTTAGGGCTCGCTACTGTTAGGGTTACGATACCTATTGCTGCTGCTTTGCAGCCATTATAGCTAACTGCTCGTCGGTTGCAGGCAGCTGATACTTATCCTTCCAGTCACTGTAAGGCATGCCATAAATAATCTCTCGCGAGGCTTCGTAGTCCAAGGTCTCACCTAGGTTTTGAGCTTCTGCTTTGTACCATTTGCTCAGGCAGTTGCGGCAAAAGTCAGCTAAGTTCATAAGCTCAATATTTTGTAGTTCTTTATGGCTATCTAAATGATGAATGAATTTACGGAAAACAGCGGCTTCAATTTCTGTTTTAGTTTCTGGTTTCATAATTGCGGTTTCTCTTTATCAATAAATAAAAATATTAAGGCGCTATAGTAATGACTGCTTTTTAGTGCGCCTAGGCTCCTTAAAGTAATGTGAAAGATCACTCAAAACACTCATTTATGGGCGCTTGTTGCCAGTTAGCCCCATAAGTTCACCGTTAAATTGTGTGAACCCGTAAAGTTGGTTTGGCTTGACCTTACTATTACCAATAGAGTTTGCAGTGACAATAAAACGCTAGCGATAGAATTCGTCAAAGCTAATATACCCAATAGTATCGCCAAGGCTTATTGCCTGTCCAATAGGAATAACAGCGAGCCCATCGGCTTGCACAACAGATGATAATACACCTGAGCTTTGATTGGGGAAGATGTCCAATTTATCGGCATTGCGTCTTACTCGAACGTACTCCTGGCGCTTAGCGTTGGCTTTCATACTAAAGTTGGCGGTTAATAATGTGGTTGTGGGAGTGTTATTATTTTGGCCTTGTTGAAGGCATAAAAAAGGTTTCACGAATAATAAAAAAGTGACAAAGGTCGATACTGGATTGCCTGGTAAACCAAAAAATGGGGTGTTACCTATGGTGCCAAAAGCTAGTGGCTTGCCAGGTTTTAAGGCAATACGCCACACATCAAGCACCCCTAAATCGGCCACCGCACGTTTAACGTGGTCTTCGTCGCCGACTGATACGCCGCCGGTAGAAATAATGCAGTCTGCCAATGCAGCAGCTTTTGCCAAGCAAGTTTTAGTCGCATCGAGGTTATCCTCCACTACCCCAAAGTCGACAACCGACATGTTCAGTTTTTTTAAAAAGCCCTTCAATAAATAACGGTTAGAGTTATATATTTTACCCGGCGCAAGTGGCCGCCCTGGCTCAACTAGTTCGTTACCTGTAGATAAGATAGCGACAGTTAACGGGCGCAATACCGAGATCGTATCAATACCAATAGAGGCTAAAAGCCCTATATCTTGTGGGCGTAAAACATGACCCTGCTGCAAAATACGGTCACCCACCTGTATGTCCTGGCCACGAGTGCGCACATTATTACGGGCGGTGATACCGGCGGGCACAATAACCGCGTTATCTTTTATCTCGCATTGCTCTTGCATCACTACGGCATTAGCCCCCAAAGGAATTTCTGCTCCGGTTAAAATGCGTGCAGCAGTACCTATGGCTAGCTTTCGTGGCGCACAACCCGCTGTAATCGTTTGACTGATCGTAAAGCTTGTGGCCGCGTTAGTTAAAAGCCCATCACAATTAATGGCATAACCATCCATAGCACTGTTATCTTCTGGAGGTACATTTATCTCAGAAATTTGGTCTTGTGCGAGTGTTAACCCCAGAGCATCCTCAAGAGACACGGTGTCAATAACCACCTTACGATCGGCATTGATTGTGTTCGCTGTCTCTAAAATTCGATTAAGCGCATCATTAATAGTTAGCATATCTGTCCGTATCTTGTTGATTGTAGTTGCTGATACTGATGTTAAGCATTGATGCACATTGAGTGCTCAGAATAAATCACGACCATTCGTTAACAATGCGGCTAACGCTTGCGCTAATGTTTTTGTTGAAGCAGGCCGACGAAGTTACACGGCTTGTGATTACTGTCCAGTTGCCCTTTTAAAATTTTGTCCCAACCCGTTTTACAAGCATTGTTAGAACCCGGTAGGCAAAAAATCAGAGTGTTGTTGGCAAGGCCCCCAATGCAGCGCGATTGAATGGTTGAATTACCGATTTCATCATAAGAGATTTGCCTGAATAATTCGCCAAAGCCATCTACAGTTTTATCAAACAAAGGCTTGACTGCCTCTGGTGTGCTGTCGCGTCCAGAAAACCCCGTGCCACCGGTGCAGATAATAACTTGTACAGAAGAGTTAGCGATCCATGCAGAAACAGTCGCGCGAATTTGATAGACATCGTCTTTTATGATGCTGCGATCCACTAAATGATGCCTAGACTCGAGAGCACTTTTGGCGAGCAGGTCACCAGAGGTATCATTGTCCGGTGTACGCGTATCTGAAATAGTTAAAACGGCAATATTGAGTGATATATTTGTCATGATTTTTTGGATGCTTTAAAAAAAAGGGGTTGACCGTTAACACGGTAGTCGAGAATGATCTGAAGGCCCTGACCTTCGCTTATCCATTCTTGCCATAGTATAACTTCTTCTTGCTGAGGCGCTTTATCTTTTATAAGTAGGCTGTAGATATTGGGCAGTAATTCTGGGTTTTCAAACAATACAACGAGCTTTTGCTTATTGGTAAATTTTGTCCATGTCGCTCTGTCCACCAAACTATAGGCGTTGCGTTCAGCAACAATATTTAGTGTCGCACCCATCCCTGTTCCTGTCTTGAGGTAATACTGATCCGCTGGGTGACGATTGATTTTCTTCCACCAGTATTGTTCCATTTGATGAGTGCCACTATTATCACCCCTAGACACAAATAAGGCGTTAACTTTAATAATTTCTTGCAACACCTCAAGCGGCGTTGGCGATAAACTGATGCGCGCTGGGTCTGACGCTGGTCCAACGAAGATAAAATCATTTTGCATGAAGGGTAGACGCTGCTTGATGATGCCCTTTATCACTAAAGCTTTCTCCCCTATCGGATCGTGAGTAATGGCAAGATCGAGATCGCCGCGCTCTAATAATTGATGTATTTGTCCGCTGCCGGCAACAATCGCTTTCACCGTTATTTTGTACTCACGTTGAAAGGCATTGACTAATTCGCTAAGTAGGCCAGCATCCTCCAGTGTTGTTGTGACGCCAATGATAATAACACTGTCGAATTTTCTCGAAAGTTTAGACGCGTTGCCTCTGTCGCCAGTATCGTTATCGCTACAAGCAAGTAGGGTCATGGCCATAATTAAGCCCAAGCATAGCCATCGTTTTTGAAAGCATCGCATTGAATACTAACCTGATATTGTTAAGTGGTAAGATTTGAAACCGCGTGAAACCAAGTGAGGCTGGCTTTGCAAACTATAAAAAACCTAAAAACTGCTGTAGCTCATGTGACTTAAAAAAAGTATCGGCGTCAGTATGAAGTACAATGCAGCCCTGTTCTAGCAAGATGACGTCATCCGCCAAGTCCTTAGCTTGTTTAATACTGTGAGTGCTGAGAATAACTTTGCAAGATGAGCTTAGGTCTTGGATTAGTGCGTTAATTTTTTGAGTGCGCACAGGATCAAGATTCGCTGTAATTTCATCCAATAGTAGTATCCGCGGTTTTAATGCCCAGGCGCGAGCGAGTGCGACTAGTTGTTGCTCTCCCGTCGATAGACTCTTGGCTTGACGCTGTTGCAGATAGGCAATGTTTGCCCAAGCTAGAGCGGCATCGATAGTGTTATTTTTTGTCTTGTCTGTATCGCTGTCTCCCTTTGATATAGATCTACGCGCGCTTTGAGAGGGTATCTGATAGCGCAGTGGGAGCGCTATATTCTCGCGTACGCTGCGGTTTAGTAAAACTGCTTTTGCAGGCACCATTGTAAGCGTTGGAGGCTGTGGCTGTTTATGCCAATTAATGCTACCTGTTGTCGCCGATATGACACCCGCCAATAATTTAAGTAATAAAGTTTTACCCGAGCCATTACTGCCCATGATGACGGTAATGCCCGTGCTACTGATAGTAAAGTTAACCCCACTCAGACATGCTTTTCTATGGACGATCAATTCAACATCATTAAAAATTACGGGTAAAAAGTCACTATTAGTCATGCTTTTTACCGTACGAATTAGCTACTGAAAGCAGCAGTGGTTGGCCCAGCTTGCAGTTATAATAATAATTACAACAATGTGCCGAGGCGTTGATTAACAGCGCGCATAAAATTAAAACTAAACCCAGTGCAAGGGCCAGCGCGAGGTTGCCTTGTCTTGTCTCCATCGCAATAGCGGTAGTCATTACGCGAGTATGGTTCTCTATGTTACCACCTACAATCATGACGGCACCTATCTCGGCAATGGCGCGTCCAAACGCAGCCAGTATGACGGTAATCAAACTATTGCTAGATTCTCTGATGAGTACACTAAAACAATGCTGACGCTTTAAACCCAACAAAAGCATTTGCTCGCCAATGTTGAACCAATGCTGCGAAAAGATCGGTAGAGCCAGTGCTATGACAATGGGTGTAATCAGTAGAGTTTGCGCAATAATCATTGCGCTAGGCGTGTACAAAAGTCCCCAAATGCCGAATGGCCCGCTGCTCGACAGCAGTAAATAGACAAGAAGGCCAACCACAACGGGGGGTAGCGCCATCGACGTGTCTACCACAATATGTAAAATGCCACGGCCCCTAAATGTGTAAATTGCCATTAGCATTGCTGTGGGAATACCAATTATTGTCGCAAAAATAACAGCGGACAAACTCACTTTAAAAGACAGCGAAATAATTGTTAATAGCGACGCATCGCCCTGACTAACAAGGGCTGCCGCCTGTGTTATTGCTTCAAATAGAGTTGAACTTGCCATAGCATTAAAAAAGTAGCGTAGTTAATAGTAAATGGTTAACAGAAAACAGTTTTAGACATAAGTCGTCAATATTATCGGACCTTTAATACTGGCGCGCATTCTCAGATGAAGTTAAAACCTTCTAGCAATAAAGGAGGCAACCTTGATACATTTCTGTAATGAGTTGTCAGCTGATTCAACGAGGCTTTATTTGGATGCCCGTTAGTTGAATAACGGCCATCTGGCAACCGCATTAATGATCTGCAACAGCCCTGTGACAATGGACATTCATTAAAGGACAAAACGCATTGTATTATCCTAGGTAAGCCAATCTCAATAACTATTTATGGATAAGTCTCATCATCACCGCATCACCGGGTCATCCATAGAGAATGTATAGCATATTAGGATCAGTTTTTAATTACAATTGAGCTATGTTGAGGTTAAGCGGTATAAAAAACTCTGGGCTGTATGACCGCGGAGGACGGCGGCATATAGCAGGTTCTAAATTACCCCCAAAAGTTCACGATATTCGGGTGATCATTTATGTAGGCCGAATGCCCCCTCGCTATTACGACATTACAAGTCTTCATATGAGCGCATTAGAGCCTAGATCGCAGGAGTTAACATAGCTTTTACTATCAAAGCTTCTTTTGCCACGATTTTTAACAATAGTCTCAATAGTCTCAATAGTCTCAATACTCTTAAACCTCATATCTCAATATCTCCGTATCTGTCTGTTTGACTAAAACCCGACTAAAAACTGTGACTAATGTTAGGTGAGTGCAGGAGTTTTCAAAGAGACTAAGTAAAGGTCGTATTGACTGACGACAGCTTAAACAATACCTATTGCGGTAATAACTCTGACGACAAAAGCGTATTAGATGCTTTCTCCGGCGTCAGTATCGACTAAAGGCTAAACCAGCTATCTTATTGCGATCATTATTTGATGTTACTATTTGGTGGTTCGGCTAAAAAGTCGACGATCATACTAACTATATTAAATTAAGCTATGTAATCAGAGGTAAGTATCGTGCAATATAATAATCCAAATACCAAAGGTGCAGTCGTCTCTTTTAATCAACGCTATGAAAACTATATTGGAGGTCAGTGGGTAGCACCTTCTAAAGGTGTCTATTTTGATAATATTTCGCCGGTAGATGGCAACGTGTTTTGTCAAATACCTCGCTCCTGTGAACACGATATCGATCTTGCGCTAGACGCAGCGCACGCTGCCAAAGATGCATGGGGTAAAACATCAGTTACCGAGCGCTCTAATATGCTGCTTAAGATGGCAGATAAGATGGAGCAAAACTTAGAGGCGTTAGCCGTCGCAGAAACTTGGGACAATGGCAAGGCCGTCAGAGAAACACTGAATGCCGATCTGCCCTTGTGTGTCGATCATCTGCGTTATTATGCCGGTTGCCTGCGCGCCCAAGAGGGCGGCATTAGTGAAATCGATCACAATACGGTGGCCTATCATATTCACGAGCCACTTGGTGTTGTAGGTCAAATTATCCCGTGGAACTTCCCGTTATTAATGGCAATTTGGAACCTAGCTCCGGCACTCGCAGCAGGTAACTGTGTTGTCTTAAAGCCCGCAGAACAAACTCCTGCCACGATCCTGATGATGATGGAGCTAATCGATGGTATCTTGCCAGCGGGTGTAGTCAATATCGTTAACGGCTACGGTGAAGAGGCCGGTCACGCACTAGCGACTAGTAAGCGCATTGCAAAAATTGCATTTACAGGCTCGACCGCCGTTGGCGAACATATTTTAAAATGTGCCGCGGAAAACTTAATTCCATCATCTGTTGAGCTGGGCGGTAAATCGCCCAATGTATTTTTTGCTGATATTTTTGACCACGAAGAAGCCTTTATTAGTAAATGTGTTGAAGGTGCAGTGCTGGCATTCTTTAACCAAGGTGAGGTATGCACCTGTCCATCGCGGCTGTTGATTGAGGAGTCCATTTATGAAAAGTTTATCGCTCTAGTAGTCGACCGCGCAGGACAGATTAAACGCGGTAATCCACTTGATACTGAAGTTATGGTCGGTGCACAGGTATCGCAAGAGCAGTACGATAGGATTTTGAATTATATCAAAATTGGCTTGGATGAAGGCGCAGAACTTATTACCGGCGGCAATATGGCCTCCGTCGGTGACGGTTACGAAAAAGGTTATTATATCGAGCCTACCTTACTTAAAGGTAACAACTCTATGCGTGTTTTTCAGGAAGAAATTTTTGGGCCAGTGGTCTCCGTCGCAACCTTCAAAACTGAAGAGGAAGCTCTTGCCATTGCTAACGATAGTGACTACGGCTTAGGTGCTGGCGTCTGGACTCGAGACATGAATAAGTCTTACCGAATGGGTCGGGGTATCCAAGCTGGTCGAGTGTGGACTAATTGTTATCATCTATATCCAGCACATGCAGCGTTTGGCGGTTACAAGAAATCAGGTATGGGACGATACACTTACAAAGTGGCCCTTGAGCATTATCAACAGACTAAAAATTTATTAGTTAGTTATGATATAAATCCATTAGGCTTTTTCTAGCTACTGGGCTCTACTGAGTGCATTGGTCAAATTGTCATTGGGCAGTGGGGTCGTAACTTAAGCGCTTAGATAAGATGATATGTAGACTGCCTCTCCAACGTTGAGAGGCAGTCACTTACCGTTATGGTTAGTTGTTTTAGTGTGTTGTTTTACTCAACTAAGGCGTACCTTGCGCTTAAGCTGATATTGTCGACAAAACTCATGAACATAAAATAATTATTATTTGCATTGGTAAGCTAATCATATCGACGATGTGTTTGCGTGTCATAGGCAACTGTTTGTGCAAAATTGACGGTAAAATTCTAGCGTGCAATAACTTAATAAGTAGATTGCTTCAGTTAGAAATATATAACTCTAGCTTGGGGGTGTCTGACTTATTGACAGGATAAAGGTCGCCATACTTTTATCCTGTCAATGTCCACATAGCGCTATCTGCAGTGAAAGTTATAAAGGGTCTAGTCGTTCTATATGAAAAACAATATGCTGATCGAAGGTCTAGAGTTGACACAATGTTTTCACCAATTGCAGGCTGAGTTATCAACTCCAGTTATTCCTCAGGGTATCGCCGATGCCCAGTTGTTGCAGAAAAACAATCAAGTCGCGCAGTTATTAGACGTAGATATCGATGTAATTAATTCCCCAGCTTTTCTCGACGTGTTTAGTGGCAATGCGGTGTTAACCAATTCAAGTCCGATTGCCTGTGCTTATGCGGGCCACCAGTTGGGTAATTTCAATCCGTTTTTGGGCGATGGTAGATCAGTGTTGCTGGGCGAAATAAAGTCGTCCACGGGCTATTGGGAGGTCGGTCTAAAAGGCTCTGGAAAAACAGCCTATAGCTTTTCAGCGGATGGGCGCGCGAGTATTGATGAATGTCTTCATGAAGATCTTATCAGTGAGCGTTTAGCGCAACTAGATATTCCAACCAGCCGTAGTCTTTGTGTCATCAAAGGTAGTGAGAAAGTATATCGATCAGGATTTAAGACGGCGGCAATCCTCGCAAGAATCGCCCCAAGCTTTGTTCGTTTTGGAAGTTTTGAGTACTGCTTTTTTAAAAAAGACACGCAGGCACTCAAAGCCCTTGCCGACTTCGTCATCGACAGACATTTCGCTGATTGTTTAAGTACAAAAGACGATAATAACTATGCCAAATTTTTTCACCACGTAGTTGAAAAAACCGCAGTCTTAATCGCCTCTTGGCAAAATGCTGGTTTCGTACATGGCATGATGAACACCGATAACCAATCTATCGTTGGGATAACGCTAGACCTCGGTGAGTCGGTATTTATCGATCCGCAAGACGATAGGTTTGTAGCAAGTACTAGCGATGAGCACGGCCGCTATGCCTTTGGCCAACAGCCAATTATAGGCTTGTGGAATTGTAATGTGCTTGCCCGAGCACTGTCACCACTAATCTCATCTAACGATCTCAAGCTCGGACTATCGGTGTATGAACGCACTTATCTAGATCGTCTACAGTCATAAGTTTTGAGCCATAGCGTTTAAAAGACAGTCGCTAACGAGGCAATAGTTAGTACGGGTTTATCTTGTAGGCAAGTTATTTAGGTTCTTTAAAAACGGCATGACGTGAGTTTCTTTTAATATTAGCACTCCCAGGATGAGCTAGTAGCTACGTCATATAATCGATCAGTGCCTATGTTTTAACGGTTAAGCCTTGCGTTAACGATTGTCGATATAAGATACCGGCAGGTAGGCAGGCAAACATAATGGCCACAAAAAATATGATTAATGAGTATAAGCCCGTCGCTAGTGTAAACGGATTAGTGGTTAAGCTTAGGCCATACACATTCGAAATAATGGGCTCACTTATCAACATACCCCCCCAAAAAAAACCAATGCCTAAAGCAATACCCATCAGCACAATACCAATCACCTCTAGCTGAATTAAGCCAAATATAAACTTGGCAGGCGCACCGATAGCTCGCAACACCGCAATTTCACGGTCGCGCTGCTTGATTGTCGATAGCATCATGGTAATCATACCGAGTAACGACGTGGCTGCCACCAGCCCCGCAATGAGCGCGAGTATTTTCTCTATGATATTCATGGTCTGCCATAACTCGCTTAAGACCACACCGGGTAATATTGCCATTAAGGGCTCTTGCTTGGTGTCGTTTATTCTTCGTTGGAGTGCAAATGTTGAGATTCTATTCTTAAGTCCCAAATAGACGGCTGTGATACTTTTTGGTGTTAAATCTTTATTGAGCGCATCCTCGGCAGCTATTTTGATGCCGGGGTTGGGCACTCCATTGCTCCAACCAAGGTGGATTGCCTCCATTCCGGCTAGGCTGATGTGAACAGTCCTATCGACAGGTGTGCCGGTGGCATTGAGAATGCCAACGACCGTGAATGGCTTGTCGTCGTGATTAACGAAACTAACCTTCGCCACTCCGTGAGCCAGAACAATTTTCTGACCTACTTCATAGTCTAGTTTTTTTGCCACCGCCGCGCCAAGTACCACATCATAGACGCCCTTAAACTCAACTCCGTTATCAAAGCTTAGCGAGTTTTTGTCGCGGTAACGATAGTGCACAAAATAATCGTTAATCGTGCCTAGCACGCGATAACCTTTATGCGAGTCACCGAGAGAAATAGGAATTGCCCAAAAAACTTCCCTTTGCTGCTTAATCGCTTGATAGCTTCTCCAGCTAATATTATTGGTGGCATTACCAATGCGAAAAACGGAGTAAAGCAATAAATTAATTCTGCCCGAGCGCGCACCTACAATTAGGTCGGTAGCAGAGATGGTACTGGCAAAGCTCGCCTTCGCTTGATGGCGGATGTGCTCAACGCTCAATACAATCGCAATGCTAATAGCAATAGAGAATATAGCTAAAAAAACGGTCAATTTTCGATTGAGGAGACTAGCGATAGCAATGTTAAACAGCATGACGATGAGGCTCCATTACATTCAATGTTTGTAAGTCGATACTTTGATCAAAATAACACGCTAAGCTTTTGTCGTGACTTACAAATAAGACGGCACTGTTGTTCGTTGCAGCTTGTTGCAATAGTAATTCGATAAACTCATCTCGAGTCTCGGCATCTAGCGCCGATGTTGGTTCATCCGCAATAATGATTTCTGGTTGATGATGTAATGCGCGAGCAACAGCGACACGCTGCTGTTGACCGACACTCAGTTGGTTAGCTTTTCGTCGTAGTAAATCCGCAGATAAGCCCAGCTGTTCGACTAGATGCACCATTTGTTCTTTACTTCTGTTGGCAGCAGAAAATGTCTGACTTAACTGAATGTTATCCATTACTGAAAGGTAGGGAATTAAATTAAATTGCTGGAAAATGACGCCCATATGTCGCGCGCGAAAGCGATCTTTTTCCACTTGTCCCAAGCGCGTAATATCTTGATCTAAAATCCTCACCACACCTTGTTGCGGCTCTAAAATACCTGTTATTATGTTTAACAGAGTCGATTTCCCTGAACCCGAACGGCCGTAAAGAAAGACACTTTGGCCCTTGTTGATATGCCACTCTTTGATGTTAAGCGTCGGTGCCACAGCTTTGGACCAATAGAACTCGACATCTTCTATTGAGACAGCGCTCGAGGGCTTTGCGTTTGTAGTTGTGGCCGTTGTTGTCATTTATAGAGTACTTCTATCGATTGTTGAGTGCGTTAATTAGATTAAATTTTATTGAGTAATATTTAAAGAGAACGATTGTTATGAGTGTTGCTACTGCAATTAAAAGTAATTCGGTTATGTTCATTGTTAGCAAATACTGCGCCTTATCTATAATCCTCAGTATTGTTTGGTGTGCCCCCGTTGCAGCCAAAAAAAGCCACAGCTCAGTATCTGTAGCGCAAGAGTTCGAGACGATAGAGTGGGTGGATCTTATCCCTCAAGCAGACCTTGCAGCTCTACTTAATCCTCCACAAATAATTGCTGAAATTCCCGATGGTTCACCCGAAGATATTTTTGGTGACTCTCTGGCCCTCGCGGTTGAAAAGGCGATTGGAGAAACTCAAACCGCGCTCTCGCCTGAGGATCGTGCTTATTACAGTGCCTTAGTATCAACTAACATTAAGGCTGAGTTTAACAATAAACATATTCGCATTCCGGGTTTTATTGTGCCCCTCGAATACAATGACGACCAGCTGATCACGGAGTTTTTTCTCGTGCCATATTTCGGCGCGTGCATTCACGTACCACCCCCACCACCGAATCAAATCATTTATGTTAAGTACTCTGAGGGTCTCCTTCTCGATGCACTGTATGATCCTTTCTGGATTGAAGGACAGCTTAATACTGACATTGTTGAGAATGATCTGGCGACATCTGCATACGCATTAGCCGCGGTTACCGTTAAACTTTACGAAGAATTTGAACAGTAGACCCCGCCATTTAAGGATTTTAGCTTTAAAGTCGCTATCGCGGCATTGAAGACTCATTCCATTTAATTAACGGGGAGTCTGTAAGCTTCATTACTCGAGGGTTAGCTTGGTTTTAGTGGCCGTTGCTTTAGTCGACCCCTGTCCGTTTGCTGAAACCCACTTGACCGTAAGGTTGTTAATACCACTGAAGTGCTTAAAGGCATTAACTGTGATCTCGCTAATATTTTGTGTGTCTGAATCACATTGCAATGTGTAGCTGCTATGAAACTCGGTATGTTCATTTTTTTCAGAGCCATCGTCTTCATGAGCCGAGTCGTGATCTTTTTCATGAGCTTCATGTTCGCCGTGAGTTTCATGGGTATGTTTTTCATGTGTCGAGTCGTGAGGTTTTACATGATTTTTAAAGGGTGATGTAACTGCAGCGCTAATCTGTTGGCAGGCGACCTGTTCAAAAGTGATAATTGTTGAATGTTGCTCTAATAGTGCAAGGCTACTTGCCAGTTGTTGGTGTTGCGTTGGTGTGGCTGGAGCATGCTCAAACCCAATAATATTGTCCGCAGGTGACTCGAGCTCTACTAAAATTTGACTGCCTTCAAGCGCTATAAATAATTCAGCTTCTCCGTGAACGTGCTTGTCAGCAGATATTGCGAGCAATGGACAGAATGCGAGACTGAGTAAAGCATATTTCATACTGGGCATAGGTTTGATCCTTAAATAAATTATTTGGTATGTTATAACATAACAATAGCGAAGTTCAAAGCGTTATGCGGTGAAAAAAGCACATCAGTTAAGGTTGGTAGAGTGAGGCGTCTGGTATCGATCTTCACGGTTAAGTTATTGTTTAAAAAAAGGTGGACGGCTGTCAGTCATAAGCCGATCAAGCGCGCGTTGTGCAATTTTAGGTTGGGCTAAATCTTTCACCTCTAACATTTCACACTCGTCATCTATCATTTGAGAAATGTTCACCGGGTAGTGCTTACAGTCATCGGGGCGGTCGTGGTAAATACTGCAGGTATATTTCTCTTCGTGGGGAAGTTGTTGTAACCATGGGCAGCGGTCAAGTTGCCTACCAGTTGCGGGGTCCATCCAAATTTTTCCAGCACTGACATACTCTGATATATGTGGACGAAAGACCTCCCAGTATTCGATCTCATCCGCGCTAGCCGCCAAGCCTCCATCGCTATAGTTGATACAGCACTTGCCGCATTGATTACATGCTTTCACACTAGTTCCTCGATTTTTAAACAAGCTCTACAGTCACTTACTCGCGGTAGCGTTAACTCATTATAAATGTCCATAACACGGCTTTAAAGTTAATTTAGCCAGTGTCTCAGGTTTCAGTTATACAATAGTTTTCAGTTTGAGTCATGTAACCGACTTCAACTTATTCTATGCATCAGTCTTGACCTTGAACTTAAGTTACACAAGAGTCTCGAACTTTCGTCAGGATATTGTTTTGATAGGCAATCATAACAATATCCTGCAAGTAGAGAGTAACGCAGCACCGGTTCTGATAATTCTAAGTCAGCAGACAAGTTTTACCAGTCGTTAAAAAGCAGTTTGAAAATTAACTGCAATTGCAGCGGGCCATAAACACCTAATCTCGACAGTCTGTTGCCAGTTAACCGCTGCAGGCCCAGGAACTCTTCTACTGCTGTCACCCACAGCAGATCTCATCGATCATTGTTGCGTAACGAGGAGATCAGCGTCTGTATCAAAGGCTCTAGGTTCTATAAATAATTTTCAGCTTTAGATGCCTCGAGGGCTTGGTCACTATTATTGAGTAAAAATACTGCTATTGGGTTGATTGTCGATTCATAATCATTATAATTATTAACAATTGCGCAAATTTATGATGTGCTTTTTATTGTTCTGCGGTGTGAGGCGTAAACCACACTCCAAGCTGAGGTTTATGGGCTTGATCTAATAAGTTACCGCTTATTACGATTAACCCCTGAGCTGCTAACTTACCGGTTAGTTCATGGCCCCTTCCGCAAGCAGTGTTTCAGGCTTTAACACCTGAGATCTTGCTTTCTCGAATGTTTAAATGATAACAACTACATATGCAGCTTTATAAGTGTATCTATGCCCTGGTTTAAGTAGAAGGTCTCTATTTGCCATCGCTCAACTATGGACTTATGACAACGACAGTTGCTGGTTGAATTTAGCATTCTTATTTTAAATCATGACAGTGATAGAGGTTATTCAAGTGGAAATGCTTTCAGGTGGAGACATGCTTATTCGCGCCCTTGCAGACGAGGGCGTAGATGTAGTGTTTGGTTACCCCGGCGGGGCCGCATTGCATATTTATGATGCACTTTACAGACAAGATAAAGTTAAACACATACTAGTACGCCACGAGCAGGCAGCTACGCATGCGGCCGACGCTTTCGCTCGTGTTACGGGCAGAGTTGGCACAGTGTTAGTGACATCCGGCCCCGGTGCTACCAATGCAATTACAGGTATTGCTACAGCTTTCATGGATTCGGTGCCAATGGTTGTTATTTCAGGCCAGGTGCCCAGTGATAAGATTGGTCAAGATGCTTTCCAAGAGACTGATATGATCGGAGTATCTCGCCCGATTGTTAAACACAGTTTTATGGTGCAGCATCCTTCAGAAATCCCAGGAATAATCAAAAAAGCCTACTATATCGCCTCTACAGGACGTCCGGGTCCTGTTGTTATAGATATTCCTAAAGATTTTACGGCGCCCACTTCAACTTACGAGTACAGCTACCCGAAATCAGTTTCTATGCGCTCGTATAATCCCGTACAAAAAGGCCATACTGGCCAAGTTAAAAAAGCTGTTAATGCGATACTAGCGGCAAAGCAGCCGATGTTTTATATAGGTGGTGGTGCGATTCACGGGGATGCACCCGAACTTGTCACTAAAATGGTGAGAATGTTGGGTTATCCTGCTACTAGCACTTTGATGGGCTTAGGCGCCTTCCCAAGTACCGATGAGCAGTTCGTTGGCATGTTGGGTATGCATGGCACTTATGAGGCAAACACGGGAATGCATAAAAGTGACTTGATTTTTTGTGTAGGCGCACGTTTTGATGATCGCGTGACTAACTCCCTCGATAAGTTCTGTCCCGATGCTAAAATTGTCCATATTGACATCGACCCTGCTTCAATTTCTAAAACAATTTCTGCGCATATCCCTATTGTCGGTCCGGCCGATGTGATTTTGGCGCAAATGCTGCCGTTGATTGAAAAAGGTTTAGATCAAGTTGATCAAAAGGCCCTAGCTTCTTGGTGGAAGTCGATTAATGAGTGGCGTCAAAAGCACGGAATTTATACTAAAAATCGTTTTGATGATCAGAGCGAAATGATCAAGCCTCAAGAAGTGGTTCAAGCCGTCTACAAAGTTACCAAAGGTGAGGCGATCGTGACTACTGATGTTGGTCAACATCAAATGTTTGCAGCACAATATTATCTCTTTGATAAACCACGTAAGTGGATAACCTCGGGTGGTCTTGGCACCATGGGTTACGGTATTCCAGCGGCTATGGGTGCACAAATTGCACTGATGAATGAAACCGTGGTCTGTATTACTGGTGAGGGTAGTGTACAGATGTGTATTCAGGAGTTATCGACTCTTAAGCAATACGGTCTACCTATTAAGATAATCAACATTAATAATCACGCGCTAGGGATGGTTAAGCAGTGGCAAGATATGAACTATGAGAGCCGTTACTCGGAGATCTTGTATGAAGAATCACTGCCAGATTTTGTCAAATTGGCTGAAGCTTATGGTCACGTTGGCATTAAAGTTACAAAGCGTGCAGAGCTCATTAGTAAGTTAGAAGAATGTTTTGCGATGAAAGATCGAGTTGTTTTCATGGATATCCATGTCGATCGCGATGAACATGTCTATCCCATGCAAATTCCGTTAGAGTCGGTGGGTGACATGTTGCTCAGTAAAACGGAGCGTACAGTATGAATAAGACGCGAAGAATAATATCGGTGCTTATGGAGAATGAACCCGGTGCTTTATCTCGTGTGGTGGGTCTTTTTTCTCAGCGCGGTTATAACATTGAGAGTTTAAATGTTGCCGCTACCGAGGATGCCTCGCTTTCGCGTTTAACCTTAACGAGTGTTGGCGATGAGGTTGCCATTGAGCAGATCACAAAAAATCTTAATAAACTCATCGACGTTGTCAAGCTTGTTGACTTGTCAGAGGGTGCTCACATCGAACGCGAGTTAATGATGATAAAGCTGCGGGCAACCGGTGGTATGCGCGAGGAAATTAAACGCAGTGTGGATATTTTTCGCGGGCAAATCATCGACGTCACACAAAGTACCTATACTATTCAGATAATAGGCGATGCTGAAAAGCTTTCTGCTTTTATTGAGGCGGTAAGCGAGTCGGCTATTTTGGAGGTGGTGCGTACCGGTGTCTCAGGTATCAGTCGAGGTGAGAAAATACTGAAGTTGTAATGGTTAATGTTGGGTAGTAAAGCTCTGTTTTCATTTAAAAAAACCGCCTCTAAGGGCGGTTTTTTTTGTCTGTAAGGTTTTGAATGCTCTGTACAAAGGCACTATAGACTTTGATGCGATAGGTATTTTGAGTTAGCTGTCCGGCAGTGAATCCCATAGGGCTTTTATGAGTGGATTTTGTAGGCGTTTTTTTTGCGCGCAAAGCCCTACCTCGATAGGCTCGAGCAGTGGTCTATGATCAATTTTCTTGACTTGATTTATAAGCGGACTATTGTCTAATACAATTTTAGGTATGACTCCAATGCCAAACCCGAGGCTAACCATGCTAACAATAGCTTCGTTGCCAGATACTTGAGCATAAATATTTGGCTTTATATTTTTTTGCTGAAACCAAGTGTTTATGCGTTTTCTGATAAGGCCCTTTTCAGCCAAAATTAACGGAGTCTCCGCCCAGTTGACGTTTTGCTTGTTGTATTGTGAGTTGTTAATAGGGGCGATCATCACTAAAGATGATGTGGTAATACGTTTAAAATCAACCTTGCTCGGCAGGCGATCTGGTCTAGCACCAATAGCGAGGTCGTCCGTATCTTCAAGTACATGACTAATCGCATCTTCAGAGTCGCCCGTGCGTAACTTAATGCCAATTTTAGGGTGAGCTTTTCGAAAGTCGCTTAAGATAGCGTGTAAAAAGCTATAGCTCGCAGTTACCGAGCAGTAAATACTGATGTCGCCCTGGAGCTCTTGGGTCTCTTTCATCAGCGACTCTCGAAAAGTTTTCCACAGGCTTGTGGACTCCCTCGCATATTGTTGGAACAGTAAGCCTTCTTTAGTCAATTTAACTGAGCGGTTGTTGCGTTCAAAAACAGAAGTACCCAAGTTATCTTCTAGCTGTTGAATGGTTCTGGTTAAGGCCGATGGACTAATGTGCATCGCTCGGCTAGTGCGGCTAAAATGTAAGGTCTCACATAGATGTAAGAATAACGAAAGGGTGCGATCATCCATTGGCTTGGCTCATCTTGCACGTCGATAAAGTCGTGTTGCGAAAAATAAAACAGTAGGCAATTAATATATCATTCTACACAACACTAGTCATGTTCTATGATTAGTTAAAAAGTTAAGTGTTATCATTTTTCGCTACCGCATCAACGCTTAAACACAACGTCTTGTCGATACTGAGTTAATTGTCGAAGCCGGTGTGTTACTCAAATCTATGAACTAAAGACTAATACTCTATGCTTGAGAGTAAGAGTCGCCTTTATTGCGTATAGTTTGAATGAACGTGGGCTTGTCTACGTCAGTGCTTACGGCGGCGGCAGGTGTTGATTAAAGCTTTGCAGATAGGCTCGCGCTTTAGTGATGCTACTGCGAATACTTGCTAAGTAAACAACGGATAAAGGACAGTGTTAAATTTAGTTAGGTCTGAAAAAGCAACAAATATGGCTCCTGACAAGGCTTCGGCACTTTAATCAGCGTGAGGACAGACAAAGCTACAGTGTTTTTTTGTTTATTGGCTTTATTGTGCGTATCATGGAAATTCATATAATTGATTGAGGTATGTATGTCAGGTCATATTAAGCCAGTACCGACCAAGAGCAAGGCTGATGATTCTAAAGATAGTTCGACCGATAAGCCGGCTTCTGCTCCATCAGAGCGTTATATCCCTATTGATGAGCACATAGAAGAAGTGTCTGAAAATGGTCAGAAAGTCAGGCACAAGGGTGTCTACCTACTGCCTAACCTGTTCACCACTGGCGCACTTTTCAGCGGTTTTTACGCCATTATCATCAGTATGTCGGGTAACTTTGAAGCCGCCGCTATCGCTATCTTTGTCTCGCAAATACTCGACGGTCTAGATGGCCGTGTAGCACGATTGACGAATACGTCGAGTGAATTTGGTGTGCAATATGACAGTCTTGCCGATATGGTTTCATTCGGTGTTGCTCCCGCCATCGTTGTGCTTAACTGGGGGCTAGAGCCTTTGGGTAAATTTGCTTGGGCGGCAGTGTTTGCTTATACCGCTTGTGCCGCACTAAGATTAGCTCGTTTTAATACTCAGACGGGGTTCACCGATAACCGATTCTTTATTGGTTTAGCGAGTCCAGCCGCTGCGGGTGTTGTTGCCAGTGTTGTCTGGGTGTTTCACGACCAGCAAATACCTAATTATTTCGCGGTCATCGTTGCAGTGGCAATGGTGTTCTTGGCGATATTAATGGTGTCTAACTTTAAGTACAGTAGTTTCAAAGGTATTGACCTCAAAGGCCGAGTACCTTTTGTGAAAATGTTGTTGGTCATATCACTGTTTGTGGTGATTGCTAGTAATCCCCCCGTCATGTTGTTAGCACTCACGCTAATTTATGCGGTCTCGGGTCCATTGCTTTGGTTGTGGCGCATAGCTCGGGCGTAAATGTGCATCGAGCGATGCTGGAGACTGCTTTGGCGGCCCTTGTTGCGATGGTGAAAAGATCAGGTATCAAGTTTGTATCTAGCTCTTTTGCGGTCAATTTAGATAAGTTTGGACGAATTTGAGTCGTCATCTTTTTTTATTTGGTTAAAGGTAAATAAAGGCTTGCGTCTTTGCTTTATGACCGTATAATGCGCGCCTCTTCCAAGCTAAGCCGAAGGTAATTAGTGTCATAACTAATT
>JBLIME010000014.1:0-22540 GCA_047638515.1 Pseudohongiellaceae bacterium | reverse complement strand
CTGCAGGTATCTATCCGAACCCCGTGCAAATTGCCGATGTGACAACTTCGACTACCCATAAAACCTTACGTGGGCCCCGCGGCGGTATTATTTTAGCAAAAGCTAACCCTGAGATTGAGAAAAAGCTCAATTCAGCGGTATTTCCCGGCGGTCAAGGCGGCCCTCTAATGCACGTTATTGCCGCCAAAGCCGTCAGCTTTAAGGAGGCCATGAGTGACGATTTTAAAGTCTATCAAAAGCAGGTAGTGGTCAATGCCAAGGCGATGGCCGCAACATTTATGAAGCGCGGAATCAAAATTGTCTCGAATGGTACCAAAAACCATTTGATGCTCGTTGATTTGATCGGTAAGGAATATTCAGGCAAAGACGCCGACGCGGCTCTTGGCGCCGCTAACATTACTGTTAATAAAAACTCGGTACCCAACGACCCACGCTCACCATTCGTCACCTCAGGCCTGCGTGTTGGCACGCCAGCTGTCACAACCCGTGGTTTTAACGAGCAGGATTGTATCGATTTGACACACTGGATTTGTGACGTACTGGAGTCTTTAGAAAACGGTAATTCCGCGGTCGTTATTGAGGAGGTGAAAGCCAAGGTATTAGAGATATGTGCCCGCTACCCAGTCTATGCATAGTTCGCCAATAATCTATCTGTAGTACACAGATCGCTGGTGACTAATTCAAGGATGGCCCTGAGACACAGCGTCGTGTCTCAGGGCCATCCTTGGTTTTAGGCCGGGCATTGCTTGTCAGAGCACCTTGAACACAAGAGGCAGATAATTCATCGAGTTAATCAATTAATCCCGTCAAAAGCATTCTTCCAAGACGCTATGCGTTTTAACGAATTGATCAATATTTGAAACCTCAAGTCAATAGATCGATTGCCAGCAACTAGGAGAGAGCCCGATGACCGTTAATCGTCAGCAGCTCGTCGATAGGCAGGTAGTAAACACTGAATAGAGGTTTTTGTTAATGTCGCAAGACTCTTTTAGCTGCAGTTTTTACCGCTCAAACAATAAACATCGCTGGCATCAGCCCCCTTCACCGCTTACATTTTATTCGGAGGAGGTTAGCAAAAAAACGTTACGGCTGATTCTCGTAACGCTTTAACGGAGTAAGTTTCATCGACATCAGGCCGCTATCTTGGCGCAACATTTATGCTAGAATATACAATTTATTTGTGCAGATTAATGTATGCATTGTCCCTTCTGTAGTGATGAAGATACTAAAGTAGTCGACTCGCGCCTCGTGGCCGATGGCAATCAGGTGCGCAGGCGCCGCGAGTGCCTTGCCTGTCACGAGCGCTATACCACCTATGAAATTGCTGAATTGCTCATGCCTCGAGTGATTAAACAAGACGGTTCACGAGAACCTTTTGATGAAGCTAAGCTGCGAGCAGGTCTGACACGCGCATTAGAGAAACGTCCGGTAAGCACAGAAGCCGTGGAATTGGCTATAGATCAGATTAAGCATTTTCTTCAAAGCACGGGCGAACGCGAGATTCTTGCCCGAGTTATTGGAGAAAAAGTAATGCTACAACTGCAAGAATTAGATGAAGTTGCCTTTGTTCGTTTTGCATCCGTTTATCGACGCTTTACTGACATAAGTGAGTTTAAGGATGAAATTGATCGCCTACAACGGCAACTGCCCGCTCGCAATAAGTAATACCAACATGTGTTGCGCCTAGCTTAAAGTTACTAATACTAATCGCTATTAATACTTATTGGGTATTGGCGACCACTTGAACGATCTTGTATGAATGATATAAAATGGATGGCGCATGCCTTAAAACTAGCCAAAAAAGGTCGCTACACTGCAAGGCCAAACCCCTGCGTGGGTTGCGTGTTAGTGGCAACCACTGACGGTGTCGAGCACATAGTCGGTCAAGGTTGGCACTATCGTGCGGGCGAGGCTCATGCGGAAGTTAATGCTATCAGTGATGCCCGAAAAAACAAGCAAAATACCAAGGATGCTGTCGCCTACATCACCTTAGAGCCCTGTGCTCACGAGGGTAAAACCGGCCCCTGTACTCAGGCTTTAATTGATGCTGAAATTAGTCGCGCGGTCTACGGCATGGAAGATCCCAATCCGCTAGTGGCGGGACAAGGCCTGCAGGCTTTAATTGATGCGGGTATAAGTATCGACGGACCACTACTTGAGCAAGAAGCTAAGTCCCTTAATAAAGGTTTTATAAGGCGAATGCTGGTGCAGAGGCCTTGGGTAAGATGTAAAGTTGCGGTGAGTTTAGATGGACGTACGGCGATGGCCAGCGGTGAAAGTCAGTGGATTACCGGCTGTCAAGCCCGTGCAGATGTACAAAAATGGCGGGCATCAAGCTGTGCCATCATTAGTGGCATTGGATCTGTACTGCAAGATGATAGTCGATTAACCATACGCAAAGACCAGCTGGACCTGCCTAATGTTGATGATGTGTTGGCCAATCCTCCGCTGCGAGTATTACTCGATACCCGTCTTCAGATATCATTAGACGCCGCTATATTAAAGCCCGGTGCTAGTACATTGCTGATTGTCTCCAAGCAAACTCTCGACGCCGCTCAAGCTAGGCTTGCCCATATACTTGCGTTAGGCGAACATCTTTCGGTCATTGGCGTGAGTGTTGACGAGAACAATAGGCTATTATTACCAGAGGTGTTGAGCGTCCTCGCAAAGCTCGGTTGCAATGAGGTATTACTGGAGGCCGGTTCAAAATTAGCGGGCGCCTTTTTACAGAAAGGATTGGTTGACGAGCTAATTATTTATCAGGCGCCGATATTTTTGGGCCATAGGGCACGACAGATGTTCGATTTACCCCTCGATAAGATGTCGCAAAAAAAGACCCTGAATATAATTGATCACCGCCGCTTTGGGCAAGATACAAGGTTGATTGCGCATATGCTTTGACAGCTGTATTAGCGTGGGTGTTATTAGCCATAGCTGTCGATTAACTACACAGGCGACACTAAAAATATTCCTGTTCGTATATAGTTCGCAGGCTATTTTGTGACTGTTTTGTAACTTGTTTTGCCTCGGTGAATTGGGCACAACAGACTATTAAATTATTATTAATTAAAGGTGATTTGTGTTTACAGGTATTATTGAGGCAATGGGGACAGTGAATTTATTAGAGCCGCGTGGGGGTGACTTGCGGGTTCAGATAAACACTAATGAATTAGATTTTAGCGATGTTCAAGTAGGTGACTCCATAGCGACCAACGGCGTCTGTTTAACCGTTGTCGAGCTACCCGTAGAGGGTTCAAGTGTTTTCGGCTATTGTGCTGATGTTTCCATCGAGTCGTTAAGTTTAACGACCATTAAAGACTGGCGGCTTGGTCAGCAAGTTAACCTAGAGAAAGCCCTGACACCACAAACTCGTTTAGGCGGGCACTTAGTGAGCGGCCATATCGACGGTATTGGCGAAGTCGTCAGCCGCCACAGCGACGCGAGAGCCGAGCGATTTGCGCTAAGGGTGCCAGCGCCATTAGCAAGATATATAGCCCACAAAGGATCTATCACTGTCGATGGTACCAGCTTAACAGTCAATGCCATCGATGGCTGTGAGTTTGAGCTGGCTATTGTTCCGTGGACCTTGTCCAAAACAATTATGAGTTCTTATCAGGTAGGTTCTCACGTCAATTTAGAAGTCGATCTTATTGCCCGTTATTTAGAGCGTTTATTGCTTGGCGATAAAGCTGCTGAAAAAAATTAACCACTGCGTAACGCTGACGCCTTAGCGGCCAATAAAGAACAACAGCTAGAACCACTGAGCAGGTAGACACTTGCTAAATTCTTTTTCGGAATAAATAGACAAATGAATACAATTGAAGAGTTAATCGCTGATTTGCGTCAGGGTAAAATGATTATTTTAATGGATGACGAAGGTCGCGAAAATGAAGGTGACCTCATTATGGTCGCCGAACACGTCCGTCCGGAAGATATCAATTTTATGGTAACGCACGCTCGTGGCCTCATTTGTTTAACGCTGACCGAAAGACGTTGTCGCACACTAGACCTACCCTTGATGGTCAATAACAATCAAGCTCAGTACTCTACAAATTTCACCTTATCTATCGAGGCGGCGGAGGGTGTAACCACGGGCATTTCTGCCGCTGATCGCGCTCACACTATTCGCACGGCGGTGGGTCGAGGTGCAACTGCAGACAGCATTGTGCAGCCAGGACATATATTTCCATTAATGGCACAAGCGGGCGGTGTCTTGAGCCGTGCGGGCCATACTGAGGCGGGTTGCGATTTGGCGAAACTGTCAGGTTATGAACCTGCAGCCGCGATTATCGAGATTATGAACGCCGATGGCACTATGGCGCGTCTCGACGATTTGGAAAAATTTGCTCTCACGCACGATTTGAAAATGGGAACCATTGCAGACTTAATTCACTACCGCTCGGTAAAAGAAAAGACCGTTGAAAAAACCAGTCAAAAATCAGTGAAGACGCGTTATGGTGATTTTGATCTAAGTACTTTTAAGGATTTAGCGAGCGGTGATATACACTTTGCTCTACACAAGGGTGACATTGCTCCAGAGGATGTTCCCCTAGTTCGCGTTCACGTTCTAGATGCCGTTAAAGACGTACTGACATTGCAGCGTGACGACGACGATTTCACTCCGTGGATGTTTCACGACGCTCTGAGTATGGTCGAAAAAGAGCAAAAAGGCGTGGTCGTATTGATGTGTTACAACCAAACCAATGTGGACATGGAAGAGTCAATTGCGTTAATGCTGGAAGGTAAAACTAAAAAAGCATCAACCGATAATGCTTATCGTCAGGTGGGAACTGGCGCTCAAATTTTGCGAGAACTGGGTGTCAATAAGATGCGTTTAATGTCGGCACCGTACAAGTTTTCTGCGATTTCAGGTTTCGATCTAGAAGTGGTTGACTTGATCGAGAATCCCGAGGGTAGTTATGAATAGAACCATACTTCGATTACGACTACGATCAGCAGTTAGCTGCTGCTTTAGGTCACTATTGTACTGTTAATAGTCAGTGCTAATTTCCAACAATAAAAACGACCTATAAGTCACCGTTAGGAAAGTATTATGGCAGGTTATCTACCCAAACCCGTTAGTGAATTTCATAAGATTACCAACGCACGAATTGCCATTATTGCCGCGATGTGGCATCCGCAGTGTGTCGATGCAATGATTGCGCGAGCACAGCAAGAATTGATAGCTGTTGAGGTGCGTCCAGAAGACATTTCAGTACATAAAATTCCGGGCTCTCTAGAGCTGCCTTTCGCCGCCCGCTGTTTATTTGAGAGCGATGCCAGTCTGGATGCTATTATTGCTTTTGGTGTCGTACTGAAGGGAAGTACAACCCACGACGATTCGGTCATCCAAACCGTCGTTGATGGCTTTAGTCGGGTTTCCGATCGCTTTCACAAACCGGTGATTAACGAGGTCATCGGTGTTAATACTATCGACGATGCGTACGCGCGCGCTGATGGATCGATCGCTAATAAAGGCGTAGAGGCAGTTTTTGCAGTCTCTGAGCTACTGCATTGGCAAAAGTCTTTGTAACGTAGCTTTTTATTTTTTTGGTAAACCTTATTAAGGTAGTTTAAAAGTCACCGCTAGGTGACCTAAGTCTATTACAGCAATAAAATATTTTTGGATATTATTATGAAAGTGTCACCTGCAACTCGTCGCAAAGCGCGACACTATGGCATGCAAGCATTATATCAATGGCAGATGACGCAAACTGCGCCGCACATTATTGAGGCAGAGTTTAAAACTGACAATGACATGACTCATGTTGATACCGATTATTTACATGAGCTGGTGCAAAAAATTCCCACGATTGCTGATGAACTCGATGAGCACTATGAAGAATTCTTACACGATAGAAGCCTGAAAGAGCTCGATGCAATTACAAAATCGCTGTTGCGGATGGCCGCGTATGAGTTTGCTTATCGTCCCGATGTGCCCTATAAAGTAGTTATTAATGAGGCGGTGTCACTGGGTAAGAAATTTGGTGCAGTCGACAGCTTTAAGTTTATTAACGGTGTGTTAGATCAGTTGGCGCCGAAATTACGCGCAGTAGAAGTGCAGGCAGAGAGAAAGAGCCACAAGTAATCACCTCGCATGATTGACTTTTATTTTCGCCTACTACCACTGGTGTCATCATTGTGAAAGAGTTCGATATCATCAAGCAGTTCTTCAGACCTCGAACAGCTTCTGCCGATACAACATCGGTAATTAAAGGCATTGGCGATGACTGTGCCATATTATCTGTTCCAGCAGACCATCACCTCGTTGTATCAATGGATACATTGGTTTGTGGCCGACACTTCCCTGCCGATGCGCGGCCCGATCAAATAGCAACCCGGGCATTTTGCACTTGTTTAAGCGACTTGGCAGCAATGGCTGCCACTCCATATTGGTTCACGTTAGGCTTAACTCTGCCCACTGCAGATGTCGCCTGGATTGAGTCCTTTAGCAGCGCTCTGTTGAATATAGCGGAAGAGTATCAATGTGAGCTTGTGGGCGGTGATACCACACAGGGACCAATGACGATTACCTTGCAGGTTCACGGTGTCGTGGAGACGGGAAGGGCACTCAGACGCGATAAAGCGCTAGTCGGAGACACGGTCTTTGTTACCGGATGTTTGGGCGATGGCGCGGGCGCGCTTGCCTTGATTAGTAACGTCGCAGGCGTTAACGTTATTAATAGACATCAAAAAAAATATCTGCAAGAGCGTTTTTATTGTCCCGAACCGCAAATAAAGGCGGCATTAAAATTAATTGATCTTGCACATGCCGCTATTGATATCTCCGATGGTCTACTCGCCGATCTCCAGCATATCGCGACTGCGAGCCACGTCGACATTGCGCTAGATATCGATTGTCTACCGCTCTCACCGGCGTGCAAAAGTTTGGTGGGTGATGATAAAGCACTTGTCTACGCACTGTGTGGAGGTGACGATTACCAAATCGCGTTTACCGTGCCCGACAAACACCTGGCTAGCGTCGACGACTTAATACAAAGCGGCGCGATAGTCGCCAGTCAGATCGGCAGGGTAGTTGCGCCAGATTTGCTCAAACACCAACATCAAGTGTATTGTTATAAAGACAATAGACAAATAGAGCTAGCAGCACTTTTACCGGGCTATAGTGGATACCAACACTTTGCTTCTTAGTTTTTCAACCTTATCAAAGTATCCCGTTCAATTGCTTGCTTGAGGATTTGGCTGTGACCCGGCATCAAATGCGCCGTTTACCTTTGGTGCCTTAGCCGCCATCTCGCTTTATTTGATGTTCCCCTCGAAACGCCTCGAGTGTCAATGACTGATCGTCGCAGCCAATTTTTTTGTATGCACTTATTCATGTCGTGTAACCATAAGCGCTTTGGGGAGGCACGATCATCCCGCCATTGTGTGGGATGAATTTGTTGACTTTTGGTTAATAGTGTTATCTCTACCACTGTTGCGTGTTAGTTTAAATTGATTGCCTGTACTGTTGGGCTTTATTTTCTCTCGCTTTTCCGACATTATTAAATCCTGGCCTATCTTGTAGGTTGATCAAAAAGTTCACGGTGGCTTCGGTATTACGTTTGATGATGTAACGGCTGGAGCCTATGCAACATTACTGTTGGCTATTGCCAGCGTCCGGTTTTATTGAGTGATTGAACAAGGCAGAGTGCCTATGGATATGCGTGCTTGGTTGTTTGTGTTGGTATTCTCAATAAGTCTGTCATGCACTGCATCGAGTGCAAATAGCGTGACGATAAAAGGCTTGTTTAACGGGGCCGCTCTGTTGATCATCGATGGCCAGCGGGTGCTCCTCAAAAAAGGCAAAGAGAAATTTGGCGTTAAGTTGATTACTGCCGACAGTAAAGAGGCCGTCCTAGAGATCGGTGGTAAGCGCCAGCGCGTGCGACTGTCTAATCGGATCGGTGGGCACTATCAACAAACTAAAAATAAAATTGTGCGCGTGGCTAGCAAGCGTGGTGGCCATCATTGGGTCAGAGGTCAGATAAATGGCCGCGGCGTTGAGTTTCTTGTCGACACGGGCGCCAGTCTGGTGACGATGAATCTGGCAACTGCAAAGCGCTTAAACATCGACTACGAAAAAGGCACTCCCAGTCGTATTCAAACGGCTAACGGTTTAGTTGAGAACCGGGTGGTCAATTTAAATAAAGTCACTATTGGTGAAATAACTCACTATAATATTGCAGCGTCAGTCAGCTTAGATAATGCTTTGACCGCGACGTTGCTAGGGAATAGCTTTCTAAGTAAAATTAATCTGAGCACCGACAACGGTATCTTAATTATGGAAGCCAAATAATTGTTAGAACACGACCTTACCTTAGAAAATGCGCTGCGTTTCTCGAGGCTCGACGAGACGAGTTTCTTATCGACGATAGCCTCATACCCATTTGAGTTAGAGGCGCATCGTTGGCCGAGTGCGGAGCATTACTACCAAGCTCATAAATTTGAAGGCATGAGCTATGTCGACCAAATTTTAACTGCGCAAACGGGTCAAAAAGCTTATGAGCTTGGAACTAGACGTTTCAAAAGAAAGGTGAAAGGTTGGAAAGACAAGCGGCGAGTATGGATGACACGTGCACTTTATCGTATCACCGCTGAGTATCCTCTAGTTAAGCAGGCGCTATTAGAAACCGGCGACACGCTATTGGTTGAGACCTCGCTTTACAATCACTACTGGGGTGTCGGTCGAGATCAGCGAGGCGAGAATATGTTGGGCAAGGTGTGGATGGACATCCGTAAAAAAATTCAAGCTTAAGTTTCGCGCACGTTTAGGCAAATCTGGGCAAAACATAGCCCAGTACTAAGGGCAGCGTTACTAGAGAGAGCGCATTGCCTACGATAACAATCGATGCAACTTCATCGGGCTCTTGGTTGTAGCGCTCGGCAAACATAAAGTTAAGAATAGCGGGTGGTAACGCACCAAATAAAAATAAGGCCCCTACCTCCATTTTCGTCAAATCTATCTGCATCAACTCAAATATAGGTAAAAGGATTATAACTAAGATGAGCCCTGTCGCCGGGCATCCAATCCCGCCAATTATTCCGACTTTGAGTGTCTTAAATGTTGAGCTTGCGAGCCTTACGCCCAGGCTAAACAGCATTAGCGGTATGACTATTTGACCCATCAGCTCTATCGGCAAAAAGAGCGTCTTATTCATTTCGATACCACTTGCACCCAGAATAATGCCAATCAAGGTAGCTATTGTTAGCGGTGAAATCATTGAGCGTAAATTGCTGTGTCCAGTGTTATTTAACCATGCAGTTCCCAGTGTGAAATGCAGCGTGTTGCCCACCAGAAATAAGATCATTGCAACAGGCAGTGCTGATTCGCCAAAGGTCAGTACCATTAGGGGTAATGCCATATTGCCAGAATTATTGAACATCATTGTAGGCGCTAGAGTTTTCATACTGATGTTAAAGAATTTAGCGATGGGCCAAATTAGAACGCCAGAGCCAATAACGATGACTAAGCCCGCAAGCATGAGCGGAATGTATTCTCTAACATCGACCGCCTGACCAACTAATACTGAAAAAATAAGTGCGGGCACAAAAACCTCCATATTAAGAAGGTTAGCAACTTTCATGTCGGGCTTAAACTGTCTCCCATAAATCAATCCTAAGGCAACAATACTAAAAATTGGAAATATAATATCTATAATGCGGAAGAAAATATCCATGAATATCTTTTTGACCAGCCTGCTGAGAAGTCAACTGAGAGTTGCCGTTGACTAGTGAAAATTTACAATTATTAACGGACGAGTGTGACAGATAACTGAGAATAAGTATTGCTGGTATGACAAGAAGTAGACTTATTATGGTGAATCAAGAGTTTAACAAGTACAATATAAATTCACTTTCAATCAGAAATTTTTGTCCTATGCCCGAGTTTACATCCGAGTTAAAAAACGATCGCTTCTTACGTGCTTTGTGGCGTCAGCCCGTCGACAGAACACCAGTTTGGATGATGCGTCAGGCGGGACGTTACCTACCTGAGTATAGGGCTGCTCGAGCAAAAGCTGGAGATTTTATGAGCTTGTGTGGTGATCCTCAAATGGCTTGTGAAGTGACGATGCAGCCACTCGACCGTTTCCCAGAAATTGATGCCGCTATTTTGTTTTCGGATATTTTGACAATCCCCGATGCCATGGGTCTGGGCTTATACTTTGAGACGGGCGAGGGGCCACGATTTAGAAAGTCAGTGTCAACTGCTGCCGATATTGAAGCCTTACCGATTGTTAATACAGCCAAAGATCTACCTTATGTCACCGACGCGGTGTCTCTTATTCGGCGTGAACTAGCCGGTAGAGTCCCGCTCATCGGTTTCTCTGGAAGCCCCTGGACACTGGCGACTTATATGGTCGAAGGCGGCTCAAGTAAAGACTATGCCCAGACTAAAGCATTAATGTATCAGCACCCTGAAGTATTTCAGTTGTTAATTGATAAGCTTGTCGCCTCGATTACCGATTATTTAAATGCGCAGATTAAAGCGGGTGCGCAGGTCGTGCAACTGTTTGACTCTTGGGGTGGCGCGCTCTCGAATGAAGCCTATCAAATCTATTCGCTCGGCCCCATGCAGCGTATTATCGATGGTTTGATAAAAGAGCACGATGGCCGGCCCGTGCCAGTTATTATGTTTACCAAAGGCGGCGGGCAGTGGCTTGAGTCCATGGCTAGTGCCGGTGCCAATTGCCTAGGGTTAGATTGGACCACAGATATTGCTCAGGCGCGCGCGCGCGTCGGTGATCGCGTATCGCTGCAAGGCAACATGGACCCGGCTATACTTTATACCAATCCCACTAGAATTCGCCAAGAGGTTGCCTCAATATTGAATGCCTATGGCAGCGGTAGCGGACATATCTTTAATTTAGGGCACGGTGTTACGCCACAGGCAAAGCCCGAAAATGTAGGCGCTTTTTTTGAGGCAGTTGCTGAGCTATCTTCTCAGTGAGAACTCGATGGGTAATTGCGACACCACTGCCAGCACTAAATTAAAGTGTGGTCGGCACTAGATCGAGCAGTTTAAAAATAAATGCATAGTTATTTTTAAAAATTAGTGGTTAAACAATTTAGATAAATAACAAGAATATTGTGAATATGTATCCGCGTTTTACTCAGAGGTTGAGGTCAATCAGTGTGGGTGTTAAGCAAGTAAAAGTTGATGTAGCCGATATCACCATTGGAATGTTTGTGTCGGGACTTGATCGTCCATGGACACAGACGCCATTCCCGATACAAGGCTTTTATATTCACGACTTCGATCAAATTAAACAGTTAAAAACACACTGCAATTATGTCTATGTAGATGTCACTAAGGGTACTGTGCCAGCACTAGCCAATTTAAAAGCACTAGATCCGAGGCACAAAAATCGTGGCTCGAATCACCGAGTGAAGCCGCCATCAAAATCATCCCTATTACCGCTTAAAGTCAACTTGAGCAGCTATCCGAAGCAAGCGACACTTGAAAAAGAGACGAGGCGCGCACGTCAATTACACCAACGAGTATTTGGTGCCGTCGGCGAAGTTATGGTCCAAGTGGGTAGTGGTAAGTTTACCTCTGTTCACGAAACAAAGCGTGTTGCCGGTTCGATGGTTGATAGCATACTTCGCAACCCCGATGCGTTCACATGGTTATCACGTATCCGCGAGCAGGATGAGCACACCTATGGGCACGCCGTACGCTCTGCGGTCTGGGCTATTTTACTGGGGCGCCATATAGGTTTGGCAAAATCAGAATTAGATATTCTCGCTCTAGCCGTTTTACTAAAAGACGTAGGTAAGACTCATGTTCGTCGCGAGTTGTTATTGGACGATGATAGAAGCACACAAGATCAGGCTGAATTCGAGGGCTTTATCGACAAAGGTGTTGAGATATTAAAAAAAATACCGGGGGTGGAGCCGCGTGTTGTAGCCATTGTGAAAACACACTGCGAGCGCATCAATGGCAGTGGTTTTCCTCGACATTTAAAGGGCGATAGTATTCCGCTCTTAGGAAAAATTGCCGGCATAGTGACTTTTTATGATGAGGTTATTAACCCTCGTGGTGCCAGCAATCCGGTAGCACCATCACAAGCTGTCTCACACTTATATGAAGTGCGGGGATTAGAGTTTCAAGAGGACCTAGTAGTAGAATTCATTCGTGCGATTGGCCTCTATCCAACAGGCACTTTAGTGGAGTTGACGACGGGACAAGTGGGTATTGTCCTCGAGCAAAATTTTGAGCGACGCCTAAAGCCAAAGGTTATGCTGTTACTCAACGAGTTTAAACAACCGCTTAAAAAGCGCAAACTGTTGGATCTTGCTAAAGACGATTTGATCAAGCAAGCTCTTGTCGACTCCGGTAAAAGGCGATTAGACGAGGTCGAAAAGGTCGAGATTGCTCAAGATTTAGAATCTGGAAGTTACGATATTGATATTAACGAAATTCGTGATACTTATTTACTAAAAAGTTTTAGTCAAAATTTACTGTCGTTTTTCAAACCATAGTCAGCACAGTGGCTACGACGGCTAGATCAACAACAATAATAATAACAATGCCGTCTTGCGCACAAAGACCCTAGGGACGCGACTGCAGAGTTAAAGGACTTGGACTTAGCCCGAGTGTCCAAACCGAGTCTGTCGTAGCTGCCTCTAGTCATTTTAACGACACTGTCGAGCCTAGAAGTTCGTCGATAACAGAGGCGACGGTGTGAGATCGAGAGCCTCATTGAACTCATTAATTGGGTAGATGCTAGATGTATCGATGCTGACGTTAAGGAAAAAACTGAATCACACGTGTGTCTGGATCTCGATTTTTTTTCTGATCGGCCAGCCTCTGCAAATAGACCTCCCACATATCTTGTTGGCTGCGACATAATTCGACGAGATATCCCCAAGAGTAGATGCCCGAGTCATGGTCGTCGTCAAAGACAATTTGTAAGCCATAGTTACCGATAGCTTTCATGCTCTCTATGCCGACATGTATCTTGCCGTCGACTAGCACTTCTTGCCCCGGACCATGGCCCGTGACCTCAGCTGATTTTGAATGTACACGCAGAAACTCGGCTGGAAGTTGATAGGTGTCTCCATCGACCACTAGTTCGAGTATTCTCGATTCCTTATGCAGATGCACCTTGCTAGGTTTTAGTAGGTTCATAGTATAAATCGACTCAAGTCTTCATTCTTCGCGAGCTCACCTACATGTGCATCAACGTAGTCGGCATCAATGGTAATTGTCGACTCGTTGTTGGCGCCATTGTTAAAGGAAAGGTCTTCCATTAGGCGCTCCATAACAGTGTGCAGTCGTCGTGCACCGATATTCTCTGTGCGCTCGTTAACTTCCCAAGCTGTCACTGCGATTTTTTCTATGCCGTCATCGGTAAAGACAATGTCGAGGCCTTCCGTTTTCATCAGTGCAATTTGTTGCTTGGTTAACGAGGCGTAGGGTTCGGTTAAGATACGTTTGAAATCATCTGATGATAAGGTCTCGAGCTCGACCCGAATAGGCAGTCGACCCTGTAACTCGGGTATTAAATCAGAGGGCTTAGCGGTATGAAAGGCGCCCGATGTGATGAACAAAATATGGTCAGTTTTGATCATGCCGTGTTTAGTACTGACGGTACAACCCTCTATTAAAGGCAGTAGGTCACGCTGAACGCCCTCGCGCGAGACGTCGCCACCACTAGTTTCGCTGCGCTTAGCGACCTTGTCTATTTCATCAATAAAAACAATGCCGTTTTGTTCGGCAGCCTCGATACCCTGTACTTTAACTTCTTCTTGATTAACTAGCTTTGCGGCTTCTTCGTCGCACAATTGCTTGAGAGCTTCTTTGATGGGTAGCTTCAGCGTTCTACTTTTTTCGTTGCCGAGGGATGAAAACATACTTTGCAATTGGTTGGTCATGTCCTCCATGCCAGGGGGCGCCATGATTTCGACGCCTACTTTGTTTGCGACCAGCTCTATTTCGATTTCTTTGTCGTCGAGTTCACCTTCGCGTAATTTTTTTCTAAAAAGCTGCCGAGTGCTGTCTACCTTATCATTACCATCAGTTGTCGATGCCTCGCTGCGAGCAGGACGTAATAGGACATCTAAAACTCTGTCTTCGGCGTTGTCGGTGGCACGCTGCCTAACTTTTTCAACTTGTTGTTCACGGCACATCTTTATCGACATATCGACAAGATCTCTAATGATGGATTCGACATCGCGACCCACATAGCCAACCTCGGTAAATTTTGTTGCCTCTACTTTGATAAACGGTGCATTGGCAAGTTTCGCTAAACGGCGAGCAATTTCTGTTTTGCCGACGCCCGTGGGACCGATCATTAAAATATTTTTAGGTGTGATTTCACTTCGCAGCTCAACACTCACCTGCATCCGACGCCAGCGGTTACGTAGAGCGATAGCAACGGCGCGTTTAGCATTGTGTTGTCCGATAATATGTTGGTCGAGCTCGTGAACAATTTCACGGGGAGTCATTGATGACATGAAAAATCTCTGTAGTAGTAATCGTGTAAGTGACAAATAAAGTTGCTGGATGTTAATCGATAATAAGTTCTTCAATGGTGTGGTTATGATTGGTGTATACGCAAATGTCAGCGGCAATTGTCAGTGCTTTTCGAGCGATTGTGCTTGCATCAAGGTCGGTATTCTCAAGTAGAGCTCGAGCTGCAGATTGTGCATAGGGACCTCCAGAACCAATAGCAATCAAATCATCTTCGGGTTGAATGACATCGCCATTGCCGGTAATGATCAGCGAGGCATCTTTATCGGCGACGGCGAGGAGTGCCTCTAGCTTTCTTAAGGCTCTGTCGCTACGCCATTCTTTTGCAAGTTCTACGGCAGCTCGCGTCAGTTGACCATTATAAATTTCTAATTTTGCCTCAAAGCGTTCAAACAAGGTGAATGCATCGGCGGTGCCACCCGCAAAGCCTGCGATTACCTGGTCGTTATATAAGCGCCTTACTTTGCGAGCGTTGCCTTTCATGACAGTGCTACCCATAGACACTTGACCGTCTCCGCCAATGACTACTTTGCCATTGCGACGGACGGATACGATGGTAGTTCCTCGGTATTGTTCCACAATAAATTCCTATTGTTGGTGGTAATAGTGATGGTGAAATGCCGGCTAAGACGCATTTGTGATTCACAGACGTTATTTATTAATGTTAGTGGGGGTCAGTGTCTGATAATGCAAGTTTAGCGAGTCGTGTGCCTCGCTCATTGTTTCTTGCGTTTGAGCAACAGCGGGCTCATGCCTTGCGAGGCGAGAACGCTGCGTGCTTTTGCCATTTTGGAGCGCGTCTCGAAAGGGCCGGTGACAACGCGGTACCAAGTTTGCCCATTTTTAGTGCTGGGCTCAATATTTGTGTCCAGATTACTCAGCAATAGCTCTACGCGCAACTTATTGGCATCTTGATTATTTTTGAATGACCCCGCTTGTAGGAAATATGTAATATCCTCTGGGATAGAAGCCCTTATCTCCGCTGAGCGATCGGGTACCGTTATCTCTCGCTCCTTGAGAATTTCATAAAAATCAAAGCGCGGCTGGGCGATCGTAGTTTTTGTCGGCACAGCGGCGCGCTCTGGTTTTTCACTCGGCTCTGAGCGGGTATCAGACCGGTTGGCCAAAAAAAACAGCAGGGTGACAAGGGCAATCACTAAAGTGCCTATAAGAATCCATGCCCAGGCGGGGGCACGGTCGAGCGTTGCCGATTGTCGACGATTCGAGCGCGGCTTGCTGCTGGTTTTGTCTCGTTGTAGACCGCGTTTTTTCGGTGTGTAGTCTTTTGTCATTAGTGTTTTTTAATTAATCTTTAGCTGTTCGCGAAGGTAATTAATTCTACGTGTGTGAGTCAAAATTATAAAGTCTTTTAAAAATGCCCGTTAAAACTCTTGAGGGTCAATATCAACAAGCCAATGCAAGTCATTAGGCTGCTTATTAGTTTCTAGCCGTTGGCATAATTGCGCAAGTAGCTGCTGGCGTTCAAGGCGACAAGATGATTTTATTTGCAGGATGAAATGATAGCGATTGGCGCGTTTTTCTATTGCGGAGGGCATTGGGCCTAGATATTGCAAATTTGTGTGCGGCGATATAATGCTCTCTGCCTGTTGGCGAGCTTGTTGTAAAAACTCTTGAGCAAGTTCGGCACGTGATGAATGGCAACGAATAACAGCGATAAATTGATAGGGTGGCATCGCTGTTAGCTCACGTTCGCTGAGTAATGTTTTGGCAAATTCGTGATGATTTTGTTTTAGTAATTGTTGCAGTAGCGGATGATCTTCAAACTGTGTCTGAATAAGTACTTGTGAGGTATGGTTAGGGGTGTCTTCTCGACCTATACGTCCAGACACTTGTGTCAATAATTGCCCGATGCGCTCAGCACTTCTAAAGTCACTACTGAAAAACCCCTGATCTAGCCCTAAAATGATGCCTAGCCCTAAGTTAGCAAAATGATGTCCCTTAGCCAGCATTTGTGTGCCGACCAAAATACAGGGTTTACCCGTATTGACCTGTTTGAATAGCTCTTCTAATCGTCCTTTTTGCGACGTATTGTCCTTGTCAATGCGTAAAATTGGAATGTCGAAAAATGTTTTTTCTAAGATTTCTTCCTCGCGCTGTGTGCCCGACCCTAACAAACTGAGCTGAGAGCTATTGCAGTGCGGGCACCTAGTGGGTACCCCAGTGCGGTAATCACAGCGGTGGCAATGTAAATACTGACTTGTGTTAGGTGTTTTTAGCTGTGTGCGATGAAGAGTCATACGATTATCGCAGGCGCTGCACTGACTCATCCATTTACAGTTTTGACAGATCAGTGTCGCTGCATAACCGCGACGATTAATAAACACCAGCACTTGTCGGCCTCTAGCTAGCGTTTTTCGAATAGCCGTTATGGCCTCCTCGCCAAGTCCAGCATTGGTGCTCGATATACATTTTATGTTGAGACGGGATCGCGTTTGCGCACGACGACGCAGAGTGAGGTGCTGATAACGACCACTTAAGGCATTTTGCAGAGTCTCTAGTGAGGGGGTGGCACTGCCTAGGACCAGTGGAATACCGAGCTTTTGTGCGCGGACAATGGCGAGATCGCGCGCTGAATATCTGACTCCGTCTTGTTGCTTGTACGACAGGTCATGTTCTTCATCGACGACGATCAAACCAAGGTCGTCGAGAGGTGAAAAAACACTTGAACGTGTGCCAATCACAATCGGGTATTGCTTGTGTTTAATTGCCTGCCAAATTTTAAAACGCTGAAGCTTGCTGAGGCCAGAGTGAACCGTCGCCACGGGCACATTAAAGCGATTTTGAAAGCGGGCTGCCGTTTGCGGCGTGAGGCCAATTTCTGGCACCAGTATTAAGGCTTGCTTGTCGTCTTTGAGAACACGATGAATTGCCTGTAGATAAATTTCGGTTTTGCCGCTGCCGGTGATGCCGTCTAATAAATAAGCGTTGAACTGGTTAAATACAAGACTATCTAAGACAATTTTTTGTTCGTGATTAAGCGATAATATATCCTCTTTTAATAGTTGTGCCGACTTGATTAGAGGCGGAAATTGCTCGCTAAGTTCCTGCTTATCAATCAGTTTTTTTGTATGTAAGGCTTTAATCATCGATGCATTAATGTCGTATCGCTGTAATTGATTCTGGTTTATTTTTTTTAGTTGTTTAAATACAGCCAGAGCTACTTGTTGCTTGGGCGCGCGCGTCAGCGACGCGTCTTTAGTCGTCGCGCCCGCAGTAGTTAATACCCAAAATACCTGTTGGCTTTTAGGCATAGGTGTTGGTTTGCGAAGCATCGCCGGCAGTGCTAGTTGGCAGGTGTCGCCAAGGGGATAGTGATAATAATCGGCACACCAACGACATAGTTCGAGTAACTCTCTACTTAATACTGGACTAGGCTCAAGAGTATGATGAATGTTGCGTAACTTATGTGTGGGTTTTTGTATGTGTTCGATCGGCACGTTAGTGAATAAGCTGCTAGCTAACGTTGGGGTGTCCGCCTCGATAATGGTGGTTGAAATAGCAATACCTAAAATGGCCTTTTGATGCCCAAAGGGTACGGACACTCGTGTCCCTGGCACAATCTGCTCTGCTTGGTTTGCGGTGTAGTCAAATAATTTACGCAGCGGCGAGGAGACGGCTATTTTAATTAGAGTTTTAATGGTCGATTCTCAAAAGTGGAGAAGTGTATGTGTTTGAGTGATTAGCTACAAACGACTATCGCAGTGTTTGTGGCTAATTACTCAGTTATTACCGCGGCTTATATGAACAGGCGCGATCGATGGGGCGTAACTGGCCATTGAGTTGCTAGTGCTCTCAGCCGCTATTATTGCCTACTGATAACGATGCTTTATATACGGTTACGGTTTCAACAGAAGTGTGAGCCCTCAGGCTGACTTAGTCGAGTTAAGTCGCGAACTCAGTCAGTCATAGAGAATAAATAGTTCTATGCGCAGATTTTTAATGCCGGCAAGTTTTAGTCTAGTATAAGGCAACGGTTGCGATAGAAGTGCGAGCCCTCAGGCTGACTTAGTCGAGTTAAGTCCCGGACTCAGCCAGTTATAGAGAGCAAATAATCCTGTGCGTAGGCTTTTAATATCGACAAGTTTTAGTCCCGATTATTCGGTTAAACCCTAATGGCAAAGCCTCGCAGGCCAGTGCGATCTTCTGCCGAACACACTGCGTAAAACACGATAAATAGCCGCATACAGCTTTACTGCGAGTTTAATGCGATGGGGGCTCAATTTATCTTGAGTTGAAATCAAAATCTGATAGACTTGCCGCCCCTTAAGTAGCGCTGACCGTGCTCGACAGGTTTTTCGCTTAGACTAGTTGGTAAAGTAGACAAGCTTTTTGGTAGATCGAGTGGCGGTGGCAAAAAATAGAGTAAATGACCATGAAAAATGAAATACACCCGAAGTACGGCGAGATGACGGCAACTTGTAGCTGTGGTAATGTCATTAAGACCGCATCGACCATGACGAAAGATATGCACCTCGATGTGTGTTCAGCTTGTCACCCTTTTTACACGGGCAAGCAGAAAACAGCAGACACCGGTGGCCGTGTCGATCGCTTTAACAAGCGTTTTGCTGGACGCACTAGCAAGGCATAACTGCCCTCAAAGCACCGTCAAAAATAGCCGTGAATGCTGTTGCAGGGCTTGCCTTGTGATGCGCCCAAAGCGTATAAAAAACCGAGACAGTAGGTTCAGAAGAATCGATTGCTTCGGTTTTTTTATGCCCTCGCTGCGACAATTGCTAAGCTAAGCGCTAGCCATTGGTCGCGGCCCTAAAATAAGTCTTCGGGAGCGACGATGTTGTTGTCAACGGAAATAGTTTCAACAGCTTTTAACTCTTTAGGAGTATTTTCCTCTAAAAATAGCTCGTAAATCCCATTGGGATCAGACGCGCGCGCGCGCTCGCCTGTCTCTGCATTAACTCTTATTGTAACAATACCGTTGGGTTGTGGACGAATGGTGTCGGGTACATCTGCAAGTGCCAGACGCATATAATCGATCCAGATGGGTAGCGCCGAAATGCCGCCATACTCACCTCTACCGAGTTTGCTGTTATCATCGAAGCCAACCCATGTCGTCGTTACAATACGATCGTTAAAACCAGAAAACCAGGCGTCTACCGGGCCGTTGGTGGTGCCTGTTTTACCGGCGAGATCGTTGCGGCCTAGCACCAACGCTCGTCTGCCAGTACCGCGTTTAACGACATCGCGCATGATAGAGTTCATCATATAGACGATGCGTTCATCCAAAGCTCTGGTTGCTGGCCGACCTTCTAGCGCGACAGCAAAAACCCGACGGGGGGTGGCGCGGTTGATGGTATCTACTGCCGAAGTTGTCGAAGTCGAGGCTACAGCTTCTCTATCAGCCGGCTTCACTAGTGAGGGGTCTCTGGCGATAAAATTTTCTGTTACTGGTGCATCGACAGCGAGGTTGGCTTGTTGGCTAGTGCTGAATAACAGAGCCGTTCGATTAGGAGTGACTAATGGCGAAGCTCTGTATAAGATTTCATCATTGCGGTCGCGAATATGGTGAATTAAATAAGGTTCGATCTTAAAACCGCCGTTGGCAAAAACGCTGTAGCCCGTCGCCACTTCAAGCGGCGACATCGCAAAGCTACCGAGGGCCATAGAAAGGTTTCGGGGGATAGCTTCGGTGTCCATGCCAAAGCGAGCCATTGACTCAATAGTTTTACCGATGCCAATACTGCGAAGTAGACGAATAGAGATAAGGTTTCGAGATAAATACAAGGCCTTTCGCAGCCGAGTTGGCCCATAAAACTTGCCGCTAGAGTTCTCTGGCCTCCAAGCTCCCTCAAGGCCAACATCCTCGACTACAATAGGTGCGTCATTAATAGTGCTAGCGGGTGAAAGACCATTCTCAAAGCCCGTGGCGTATATAAAAGGCTTAAAATTAGAGCCTGGCTGCCGCTTCGCCTGGGTCACTCTATTAAAGCTACTGCGCGCAAAATCAAAGCCGCCTGCCAAGGCGGTAATCGAACCGTCGTAAGGGTCCATCGACACAAGGGCAGACTCTACCTTAGGGATCTGACTGAAATGCCATTGCTGATTCTCGTCTTGGTAGATGCGAATAACATCGCCTATTGACGTTACATTCGCCGGTGACTTGGGCGCTTTGCCGGCAAAATTTTCGTTGACAAAAGGCCTTGCTTCACTGAGGCCGTTTTCCCAGGCAATATCGACGGTTGCGCCTAGCGCCGTTAGCGCCGAAATCTGCTTTTCGCCTACACGAACGACAACAGCCGGCTCCAGACCCCCATAATTAAGGATTTGTTTTAGCTTGTCGAGCCAAGGTAATAGGTTGACGTTTTTAAGCTGCGCGGCGGTCGAGTCTTGTGCGTTTGCAGGCTGATCTAAGCGCTCTAAACGCTTAGGGTCCCATTGATCTTCGGGACCCCGATAGCCGTGTCTCTTATCGTAATTAAGTAAGCCGGTAATAAGTGCTTGTTGAGCCCGCAGTTGAAGCTGACTGTCGACGGTTGTGTAGATCTTGTAGCCGTTAATATAGGCCTTATCGCCAAACATCTCGAGTGCGTATTCACGAGCTGCCTCTGCGATATAAGGCGCGTGAATATCTAGATGCTGCCCGTGGAAGCGAGCAGTGACGGGCTCATTTAGAGCCGTTGCAAGCTCCTGCTCAGTGATTTTTTTCAGCGACGCCATGCGTTTTAAAATCCAATTTCTGCGGATGAGTGCACGCTGAGGATTAATGATCGGATTAAAAGTAGAGGGGGCTTTGGGCAGGCCCGCAATCATTGCTGTTTGTGCTAAGGATAGTTGTGGCAGTGTGGATCCATAGTAAACTTGAGCTGCAGCCTTAACCCCGTAGGCGCTATTGCCAAGATATATTTTATTTAAGTATAGCTCTAATACTTCGGCTTTTGACAAGTAGCGCTCTATTTTTAGAGCCAGTAGTATCTCATTAAACTTCCGTGAAAAAGTTTGTTCGCGAGATAAGAAAAAATTTCTTGCCACCTGCATAGTAATCGTACTGCCTCCGCTTTGGATTTCTCCCGATAAAGCGAGTTGAGAAACCGCCCTTAGCAAGCCTTTTATATCGACGCCGTTATGTTGATAAAAACCGTCGTCTTCAGCTGAAATAATGGCATTGATAAGTGCCTGAGGAGCTTCATTTATAGAGATTGGGTCGCGCCGCTTTTCTCCAAATTCGCCTATTAATTTATCGTCAATAGAATAAACGCGCAAGGGAGTTTGCAGTTCAACTTCTTTTAATGAGTCAATAGCGGGTAAATTTGGGCTAAGTAGCAGGTAAATTCCAGAAAGTCCTGCTATGACTCCCATTAATACCAAGAGAAGTGCCCATGTGGCAAAGTTAAGCAACTTTTTATTAATTTTAATTTTCCTCATATTAATTAACAGCTTAGAGGTGAATTGCAACAAGCAGCTCGATTATACGACATTTTCATAGTTTATATGTGAACTGTGTTGTTGCAAGGTTAAGTTAAAGTGCTATAACATAAAGATCGCCTAAGTTGCGGAAATAGATAGAAAAAGAGCTTATGAATTTCTTTAAACGCAAAGTGAAAGCCATGATTGGCTTGGATATTAGTTCAACCAGCGTCAAGCTTTTAGAGCTTTCACGCCACGGTAGTGGCTATCGAGTCGAAAGTTACGGAGTCAAGGCATTACCTATCGGCTCGGTGATTGAAAAAAACATCAACGATGAAGGCGCTGTAGCTGACACTATTCGTCAAGTTGTGTCCCAATCAAAGTGTAAGTTAAAAGATGCTGCTGTAGCGGTTGCTGGATCCTCTGTGATTACTAAGTTAATCGATATGCCCGCTGGCATGGATGAGGACGCACTCGAGGCACAAATCACCATTGAAGCCGATCAATATATCCCCTTTCCTCTCGACGAGGTCTCCATAGATTTCGAAGTTATTGGTCCCATTGAAGGCAATTCAGAACAGGTAAAAGTGTTGCTGGCCGCTTGTCGGCGCGAAAATGTTGAGCTAAGAGCCAACGTTTTAGAAAACTCAGGTTTGCATCCGAAGGTCGTTGATGTCGAGG
>JBLIME010000013.1:0-23436 GCA_047638515.1 Pseudohongiellaceae bacterium | reverse complement strand
AGGGCTACAAGCATGAGAGAGCTGGAGATTTCCGATCCGACACTTTATTTTTATCAGGTAAAAGACGATCGAGCTGACGCCGTTGATTGGCAACTCTCGGTCGACTAACTCGTGACCAAATGAACCAGTTTTCTTGTCACCGTCCGTCGTTGAATTTAGTTAAGCAGTATATTGAAGATAAGCTCGATAATGGTTTGTTGCACAAAGTTTGGAGGTTTGGCCGTGCGACTGTTAATGAGGCACACAGCTTCGTGGTAATTGCCGACGATTGTTTTAGAAAACGACAGGAAAAGTTTCCCACGGGGTGATGGCGATCGATGTTATTTTTTGTCGGAATGTATTGGTTTACTTTCGCCGGTGGCGACGCAAAGAAATATTACAAGCATTGATCAAGTATGTGAAGTTCGCGGGTATTTTAGTAATAGAGCTTGGTGAAGTAACAGACTGGACGTGCGTCAATTTAAAACGTGTTGCGAATGACCGAGTTCAGGCATCAGTAAAATGTAGTTAAGTCGACTTGGCATGGCATTCGATAAAACTATTGTGTGCCTGAATGTTATCTAATCATTGAGAGGTTTTATGGCAGACAACCGCCAATACACCGCCCTAGAGTGGGTCGTCAGAGACATCAACGAAACCTTGCAGGAATCACAGCGAGTGTTGGAGAATTATGCAAGTGACCCTCGAGAGGTTACGCAATTAAGACTCTGCCAAGGTCTAGTACATCAGGTTTACGGTAGTTTGGAGATGGTCGGTTTTCACGGTGCCGCTATGATTGCAGAAGAAATTGAAGAGCTGTGCCAAGCCCTACTCGACAATAAAATTAACAAGCCTACCGAAGGTCTAGAAGTGCTTACCCAAGCAATTGTGCAGCTACCACCCTACCTCGAAAAAATTCAGCGGACCCAGCGCGATTATCCTACTAGCGCAATATCGTTACTCAACGATATTCGATCTGTTAGAGGCGCTAACCTTCTGAGTGAGTCGACGTTATTTACACCTAAAATGAGTCACGCTCAAGTTGTTGTAGGTAACGCAGCGTCCGTAACTCGAGACGATGTACAGCTGAAATTATTGATTAGTAAGCTTCGTAAAATGTATCAATACGCTGCAGCTGGTATAGCGAATCAGGTCAATGTTGATAAAAACTATGAATATTTACTTAAAGTTTCTGATCGCCTAGGTAAATTATTAACGGGTACTAAACGCTTTCAAATTTGGCATGTTGCTTATGCTGTTGTCGATGGATTATCTAAGGGATGTATTGCATCCTCGGCCGGTACGCGCAACCTGTTGTGCGAATTAGACTCAGAGCTAAAGGAGTTACAGCAAGGCGGTAGCGATGCTTTAAATAATTTTAGTGACAACACGATAATTAAAAATCTGCTTTATTATGTAAGTTGTGCCAATCCGTCTACGTCGTTTATTGAAAAAATTAAAGCACTCTACGAATTAGATCAAATGTTACCACTGACGCAGATGACAAACGACCACAATCAATTAATAGGAATTGATGCCAGCACTCTAAAGGCTGTCACCACTGCTATTTGTGAAGAGTTTGGCGAAATAAAATTAAAACTGGATCACTGTCACCAGGGTAATGACTGCGATGATAATCTGCGCGCGGTTAGAGTTGGCATGCAGCGAGTCAATGACACTCTAGCGATATTGGGTGTCGGCGAACTGCGTCGTCTAGTGAGTGATAGCGTTGCGACAATTGATCTTCTGCTAAATCGAGAAGGTGCAGTGACTAGTGATCAGTTAATGAACTTTGCGCATCAATTAATTAGTATTGAGTTGAGTCTAGACTCATCGCTATCAGTTGCTGGAACCGCCTCCGCCAACCCGCATCATTTGGATGAAGCGCAACAGGTAGTGCTGAAAGAATGTCGCAATGGCCTTGAAAAATCCAAAGATGCTATTGTCGATTATATCGCGACTCAGTGGGACATAAATCAGCTGTATGTCGTGCCGGAGCTCATGCGTGCGGTCAGAGGTAATCTTGCTATCTTGTCGCTTAATAAGGCGACAGATATTCTGTCGAACTGCATTGCATATATTGAATCTCAGCTTATTGAGCAAGCGCTCAAGCCACAGCGGCAGCAGTTAGATAGCCTTGCCGACGTGATTGCCTGTGTTGATTACTATATCGAATTTATGTCCGTTGCTCGTGAGCGCGATGACTCCATCCTCGATAAGGCAGTATCTGCTTTAGCATTATTGGGCGTTAGTCTTGAAAGTGTTGCGCCAGTCAGCTCCGAGGGTATTGTTGAGCTTGTAGTACCCTTAGCTGTCGACGAAGCTGATTTTATCGACGATGACTTGGTGGATATCTTTATCGATGAGGTTGCAGAAATTAGCGAAACCCTAGACACACATTTTCCTATATGGGTGCAAGATTTCACCAACGAAAATTCTCTTCTAGAGGTAAGGCGAGCTTTTCACACCATAAAAGGTGGTGCCCGCATGGTTAAAGCGATCGATGTTGGTGAGCTTGGCTGGTCCATCGAGAACCTACTTAATCGAATTATAGACAACACACTTGAGCCTAACGCTGCACAGACCTCTCTCATTGCAAAGGTGCGAGTATTACTTCCGGAGATGGTCGTGGCGTTTAAAAATCGTCAAGCTAATCCTCACCATGAACTTTCTCAGCAGTATGCGTCTTGGGCTGCGTTATTAGCAAAAGGCGAAGATGAGGATAAGATATTACAAGTGTTAAGTGTACTACCCGTTGTTGCAGTGGGTGTTGAAAACCGATGTGAACATCTTGCAGAGGCTGCCGTCGGTGTTCAAGTGAAGGCTGCGGATGCTGGCATCGACGCGCAGTTATGGGCGATATTCCACGCAGAGGCCGAGAGTCACATTAACGCTGTAGAAGAATACATTCAGCGCATGGAAATACAGCGACCTCTGTACGACCCGCCAAGTGATTTAATGCAGCGCGCGCTGCACACGCTTAAAGGCAGTGCCTATATGGCTGACTTAACCTCTGTGGCAGAGTTAATGGCGCCACTTGAAAGTTTTGCAAAAGAGTTACGCAGTTATCAAGTGAGTATTGACGACGATATCTTTCAACTCATTAAAGACGGCATGCTCTATACCCAAGAAGCTCTGGTAGACATATCAAAACTGACTTATCCAGCGATTGTAAAATCCGAACAATTTAGAGCGCGGATTGATGAGTTAAGAGAGCGTTCAGTCGGGCCGTTAATACGACAAAAAGAAGCGGAGAAGGCGGATCAAAAAGTTGATCCGGCGGTACTTGAGGTCTTAATGGCAGAAGAAATGCATCTGTTGCTCGATGCGGACTTGATGATTGCGCAGTGGTTAAAAATTCCAGCAACAATGAGTGATTGGCTAGCCTTGCACGACGAGCTCGCGACACTTTGCCACGGCGCGGAGCGGGCAAATTTGCAGCTTATGGCTCATCTGAGCAGTCTTTTGCAGGGAGTGTATAGCCAGTTAATGAATGGCGAAGTTGTAGCAAATTCACAGAGCTATAATACGTTGTTAGCGGGCCATAATGAATTAATGAACATTGTCGATGCCATCGCTGCCGGACAAGACCTTCCACAACCTAGCGAGGAAGTATTGCAAAAACTGCAATCGCTACCCACGATTAACTCCTTCGATACGGCGCTTAACGAGCTCAACAGCACCACTATGGATGAGCGTGAGGGGCTCTCGAAAAACTCGTATAGTGAGACTTGTATCGATAGATCAGACGAGAGCATCAACGCAAGTACAGTACAGACACTCACCGGTCAGTCGGCGACTTTAAGTGCTGAACTTTCTTTAGAAAATTTAGATGAAGATATCATTGAAATTTTTCTTGAAGAGGCGCGAGAACTACTAGAGGAGCTCGATGAGTCAATCGATGGTTGGGGTAGCGGCATTATCGACCGTGGTCGCAATGAGTTAATGCAGCGCACCTTACACACTTTTAAAGGTGGGGCGCGTCTGGCCGGACTTACCGGGCTTGGAGACCTATCGCATAACTATGAGACCTTTTTGATCAGCCAGACTAATAGCGAACAAAGTGATGTGACGCTGCGAGAGGTTAATCAGTTTCAGGATAAAATGACTCGACAAGTTGATCGCGTCGAACAACTTTTCAACTCGCCCGGTGGGGCTATCGGTAAATTAGCTGTCGATCAGCCTGATGAGTTTAGTACTCGCAGTAATCGTGAGCCCGCCAGTGCTGGTGACCACACCAACCGGCTCTGGAGTACTGGTTTAAACGAGGGATCTAAAAGCGGTAAGAATGTTGTTGCTTTTGGGGGCAGGAGCTCTCCGCTGACTATTTTGGGCGATGTCGTTAGTGCAAAAATTAGCCAAACTAATACAGACACTAGTGCCGCTCTAGCTCGACGGAATCAACCACAAGAAATGGTAAAGGTCTCCGCTGATTTGATGGAAGAGCTGGTTAACTTGGCCGGTGAGACATCAATTAGTCGTGGTCGTATGGAGGAGCAAATCAGTGAGTTTGGGTATTCTCTCGATGACATGGGCTCCACCCTGCAGCGGCTGCAAGATCAAATTAGGCGGCTAGATATTGAAACTGAAGCTCAGGCTATTTTTCGCCAAGAACAGATGACTGGGTCGGAAGATTTTGATCCGCTAGAAATGGATCGTTACTCCCAGCTACAGCAGTTATCGCGTTCATTAATTGAGTCGGTTTCTGACTTAATGGACTTAAAGGGTACGCTATCAGATCAAGCGAGAAATGCGGAATCTGTGTTATTGCAACAGTCGCGTATCAATACAGATTTACAAGAGGGCTTGATGCGCTCGAGGATGGTGCCTTTTTCCCGTATCGTGCCGCGATTGAGGCGTATTATCCGACAAATATCAACAGAGCTGAATAAAAATGTTGAGCTTGAAGTAGGTAATATTGAGGGTGAGTTAGATAGAGGCATGATGGAGCGCATGGTCGCACCGTTAGAGCATATGCTTCGCAACGCCATTGATCACGGTATAGAGACGCAAGCTGTTCGCGATAGCGCTGGCAAAGCATCCACCGGCCGCATCGTCATTTCACTCGATCGCGATGGCAGTGATGTACTGGTATTAGTTGCCGACGATGGGGGTGGCATCGATATCAATCGGGTGAGACAAAAAGCGATTGATAGCAATTTAATCCACAGTAATGCCGACTTGAGCGATCAAGAAATTCTGCAGTTTATTCTACATGCGGGTTTTTCTACCGCGGAGACAATTACCCAAATTTCTGGTCGCGGCGTTGGCATGGATGTGGTCAATAGCGAGATTCGTCTTATGGGCGGCAGCATCGCTATTAATTCACAGCTTGGCGAAGGCACAGTCTTCACAATTCGCGTGCCCTTCACGGTATCTGTAAACCGTGCACTAATGATCAACATGGGCGAAGACCGCTATGCTATTCCGCTCAATACTATCGAGGGTATTGTGCGCGTCAGCCCTTTCGAGCTCGAGTACTATTACGCCAACCCCAATGAGTTGTTTCAATACGCTAATCAAGAATACCAGCTACGTCACTTAAGCACCCTACTCGATGACTCTGTATCGGCGCCAAGGATGGAGAGTCATACACTACCTTTACCCGTTATTTTAGTTCGCAGTAGCGATCACTCAGTGGCGTTTCAAGTCGATAGTCTTCGGGGTAGTCGAGAAATTGTCGTAAAAAGTTTAGGACCTCAATTTAAGTCGGTACTTGGTGTTTCGGGAGCTACCATTATGGGTGACGGCCGCGTTGTGGTGATTTTAGATCCGAATGCATTGATTCGCAGCAGCCTTAGCCAAAACTTAACTGACCAGGCAAACACACAGCTGATCGCACTCGAAAAAGTTGCAGAAAAACCCCCACTAGTGATGGTGGTCGACGACTCGGTCACCGTTAGAAAAGTAACGTCGCGTCTACTAGAGCGCGAGGGCTACGATGTCATTACTGCAAAAGATGGTGTCGATGCGATGATTCTTTTGCAGGACCGGCAGCCAGATATTATGTTGTTAGACATCGAAATGCCGCGTATGGATGGTTTTGACGTGGCAAAGCGCGTGCGCTCGAGTCAACATCACCAAGCGCTACCTATTATTATGATTACCTCTAGAACGGGAGAAAAGCATCGGCTACGAGGTCTAGAGGCTGGAGCCAATTTATACATGGGCAAACCTTATCAAGAAGAGGCGCTGTTAGAAAGTATTCGGGGCTTAATTAAAAACGAATTTATCAGCATTTAGTGATTGCCGAGCACTCAACGATTTCGACAAAGGTCAAAGCGCATGGCTAACCTAAACGTTGGGATTATTAGTGAATCTATCGTGCAGCAGCATCATCTAAGAGGTATTGCCAAGTCCTGTGGGTTCGTTATTGCTGACGCGTGGTTAGTAACACAGTTGTTCAGCAACTTTTGTTACTGGAGCGCGCCAAAGAAGACGTAGATATTTGGCTGGAGGATGTTGACAACTCAAGCTTAGCGAGTCTTGATAAGTTTAGCGTCTCTGAACGTTGGCTATATGAGCTAACGGTCCCCGTCTTTTTTGGTGAAAATAAAGTCTATTACGTTAGCGACCCTAATTTTAGTCCCGGGTCAAAGTTGTTGGCCGATAAATTTCTTAGTGTGTCTGGGCAACTACCAGTGATTAAACTTGAGTTAACGCCAGCGAAGCATGTTTGAGTATTGGCGGCATTGACTGGCGGACTTAACGCGGTAAATTTTTTTAGATGCTTTGCTAATCGATCTTGAACTAGCTCTAGTATACGTGCAGCATAAGGAGTCACAACAAAGTCATATCCTCGCCAATAGCATCGCGCGCAGCAGTGATTACAACAGTCAGATGGCTAGTCATGGCGAGGTTTTGTGCGTAAACACGGTTGCATAGGATAAACAGTTCGACGTACTGATTGATGGGACCTTAGCTATTAGAGATTTCGCTTGGCGCGGCGCTTATAGGCCCTCTGTTGATCATATAGTGGCCAGTGTTGCCGCTCGGTTTAGTGAAGGTGGTGTGGTTTACTTCTTTGGTAGCGGCAATGACGGTATTGTCGGCGCGCGCTTAATGTCCCCCAGCGGCGGCAAAGTGTGGCTTCAGACCCCAAGTCAATGTACGGTGAATGCTATGCCCAATGCAATTCGTGCCACGGGTTGGGTCAAACTGATTGGCTCTGTTAAAAATCTGGCAATATATCTGCAGCGCCCCTAAAGATAGGCAAGGGTAGCAGCTTCAACAGTGAGCTAACCTTACCGGCAACAGCTTATTTGAATGCGTGCCGTAAACTTACTATTAATAATGAGAATTGCACATGAGTTCAACGCCAGTCACTAATGAAAGCGCTAATGAAATACCGAGCTTGTTGGTGCCGATGTACGGCTACAAATTAGTTTTGCCTACAGTTAGTGTAGCCGAAATGGTTGCTTATCAAGCTCCACAGCTTAATTTTGAACATAGCAATAATGCCCCACAGTGGTTCTTAGGCAATTTTTTATGGCGTGGGGTTAAAGTCCCAATGATTTCCTATGAAGTTCTCAACAATGATGCTTTACCGACTATCAAAGACAGCAGCCAGTTAGTTATTATTAATAAAACATGTAGCGACAGTCGACTCAACTTTATCTGTATGCCTACACAAGGTATTCCGCGATTAAGTCGCGTTGCGGTTAACGAAATATCAGAAAATACTCGGGTAAGCGCCAAGCTATTCGATCAAATGCAGGTCTTTGTAGCAGGCGAGCAAGCAATTATTCCCGATCTTGAGAGTATAGAGAGGGAGTGTGAAAAGTTAGAGAGCTTTTAATCTTTTTTCTTTGAAATTCTATGAATAGTCGCGCACAAGTGGAACTTTGAGGCTTATGAAGCCCCTTATATACTCGGACTATATTAGGCAAAGTTTGAAGATTATTGGCGAGTTGGGTAAAGATTCGGTACTTACAAATCCTCGGGCACAAGCTCAATGTCGTAGTCGACGATAACGGGTAGATGAGAAGAGAACAACTTGCTTTTATAAATCATAGCGTAATCTATTTTTTGTGTCAGCGAAGAAGATACGATCTGTAAATCACTTCTCCAAGCGTCACCTACACCTAGCTCTCCACTCGGCCACCAAGAGTACTCGTCCTTATCGTCATTGCCGTGGCGGAAAGCATCGATATAACCAACCTGTGATAGCTGTTTCATCCAGTGTTGTTCTTCAGCAAGAAACCCCGATGTAAGTTGTTGCGCCGATGGGTTTGAAATATCGTCGGCTCTAGGAGCAATTCCCCAGTCTCCGCAGAATATAAAGTCGCGGCGCTTACGGCTTATTTTAGTCAAATGTACTTGCAAATCGTCAAAAAACTGCATTTTTACTTCTTGAGACTCAACATTTGACGTTGCAGATGGCGCTAGTAAGGAGCCAATGCTAATGTTATCGAAATCTACCTGAAGATACCGTCCCTCCATATCGACGCCACTAGAGAAACCGAAGCCGTAAATGAGTGCCTTGGGTAATGCGCGGGTATAGATAGCAACACCGTTATAGTGTTTGACACCAGAGTCGAAAAAGTAGGCGTTATAACCTTCCATGTGGTAAATGTCAGCATCAGTTTCATATTCAAGACAGCGTAGATCTTGAATACAAATCACATCGGCTTCTTGTTCGGCTAGCCAATCGTATAGGCCTCTTGTGGCGGCTTGTTGTATGCCATCAACATTGAGGCTGATAATACGCATAAATAATCCTTAATAATGTAAGCGACGATATGTTGGCAATAATTAAAAAATAGGTGACGTTGGTTAAGATATAAACACTAGATATTGACGTCTGAACTTATTATTGTGTAAATTGCATTAGGTATAGATACGAATTAATGATTAAATTAAGATCTATAGAAGTTTTCAAAGCTATAAAAACCATTAATACACAGAGAATAGTGAATAGTCTCTCATATGACGGCAATAATCTAAGGTTATCTGTAGGCTTCATTGTAAATCAAAGTTAAGCTAATGTTATATTAAAGTAGAACATTTATTGGAAAATTTCATGAAAGATTATCAAAAAGCCTTTATTGAGTTGGCAATCAAGCATAAAGCGCTTTGCTTTGGTGAATTCACCTTGAAGTCTGGTCGAGTGAGCCCGTATTTTTTCAACGCTGGACGGTTCCAGTCAGGCTCTGCATTAGCTGCGTTAGGTAGTTTTTACGCCCAGGCGTTAGTTCATTCAGAGGTAGAGATTGATTTGTTATTTGGTCCCGCCTACAAGGGTATACCGCTTGTTGCGGTCACCGCTGCGGCTTTGTCGAGTGAACATGGCCTAGATTTTCCTATTTGTTACAATAGAAAAGAGATCAAAGACCACGGAGAGGGAGGGCTCCTCGTAGGCGCTCCCCTAGAGGGCAAAGTTGCAATTATTGATGACGTTATTACAGCGGGTACTGCAGTAAGAGAAGTCATCGAGCTTATCCAGTCACATGAGGCATCGTTAGGAGCCGTGTTAATCGGTCTTGATCGGCAAGAAAAAGGCCGAGGAGAATTGTCGGCAATACAAGAAATAGAGACAAATTATGCCGTCTCGGTTATCAGTATTGTTAAGCTTGAGCATGTGTTGCAGTATATGCAGGGTCAAAATGAACCACACCTTGTTGAAGCTATTGAGTTATACCGTAAAAATTTTGGTGTTTAATGCCTGTTGGGATAAATAATGAATCTTCACCGCCCATTATTAATTGCTAGTGCTGTGGTAATCCTCGCTCTTGGCGCCCAAGCGCTTGCTCAAAAATCTAGCTACTATAAATATGTTAACAAGCAAGGTATTAACGTTGTTAGTTCAAGAATACCTTCTGAGTATGTTAAAAAAGGCTACGCTGTTGTTACTTTCGATGGGCGGGTAATAGAGACGATACCTCCCGAGTTATCGCCCGCGAAGAAGGCGCACTTAGTCACAGAAACTGAACAGGCCGAGGCATTAAGGCAGAGGGACACTCTGTTGCTGAGACGTTACAGTCGTCCAGATGATATTGAAGCGTCTAAGCAGCGCAAGGTATCGCAAACTTTAAATGCCGTGGGGTTGATGAATCTCAATATAGAAAAGATAAATTCTCAAATTAATTTATACCAAAGTTTAGCCGCTGAAGATGAGCGTGCGGGAGAAAAAATTTCTACAAGCACAATCGAAGCTATGCAGAGACTCAAAAGTGATCGCGACATGGCGATTAAACAACGGGAGCAAAAAACTGACGATGTGGAGCGTATTATTGAAGAGCACAACAAAGATATTGACCGCCTTAAGAAAATTATTCGGGCGAATCCGCAATAGCTAATTAAGTTTATCTTTCGTTGAAGTAGGCACGTCAGTAAAAAAATTCATCATTAGCATAGACCATTGATCCTGCCAATGCTCGGTAGGTTGGCGTTTAAATTCGCTTCTGACGTACTGCGCAATTCGCCCCTCTGCCACCGACAACAAAAAATTAGCGGCAACACTTGGATTAATCGTTGTTCTTCTTGACTCGCGTATTTCTGCCTCTCGCAGTATCTGCTTAAGCTGCGTCTCTACGCGATCAAAAAACTGTGCAACGCGTTGTCGTAGGCGGTCAGTCTCACCCGCTAGTGCATCACCGGTCAACAGGCGCGTGATACCTGGATTTCTCTCGGTGAAAGTTAGCAACAAAAATAAAATTTTCTCACATTGCGTTTGTGAATCCTGACGATCTTGAGTGATTATTTTTATACGAGTGAAAATAGTTTCCTCGATGAATTCTATAAGACCCTCAAACATTTTTGTCTTGCTGGGGAAGTGCCTATAGAGCGCAGCTTCAGATACGCCAACTTTTTTGGCCAGCGCAGCAGTAGTAATACGCGCACCAGGCGACTCTTCAAGCATCTGAGCCAAGCATTCTAAGATTTGTTGGCGTCGCGGTATTTTTATTGTAGGATCATTATTCATTATTTGACTACTTTGTTGACCGCTATCTTGTCGGAGAATTAGACCAGCGATGGGGATAAAATAATCAACGAGTTGGTTGATAAGTCTACTAAAAATTTTCAGTCTGGTTTTTCTTTCGGAAATTAAGTGTACAAATAATAAAATAAATAATCATCAATTATTCAGTAACTCAACATATTGTCTTAACGCTAATTTTGTTAGGACGCAATACTACATTTTATTGTTGGAAATTAACGTACCTACGCCCTCATCGGTAAACACTTCAAGCAAAACTGCGTGAGCAACCCTACCATCAATAATATGAGCACTGGATACTCCAGATTTAACCGCATCTAAAGCGCAGCCAATTTTTGGTAACATGCCTCCGTAAATTGTGCCGTCAGAGATAAGAGCATCGACTTGATGAGTACTTAAGCCCGTGAGAACTTCACCTGCTTTATCTTGAAGACCACTCACATTCGTCAGCAGTATTAATTTTTCGGCCTGCATAACTTCGGCAATTTTACCTGCAACCAGATCGGCATTAATATTATAAGAAGCGCCATCTTCGCCAACACCAATCGGCGCGATAACGGGAATAAAGTCACTTTTAATGAGCATATCAATAACATTGACATTAATGTTGTCGACGACACCGACATGACCGATATCGACAATCTCAGAGCTGTTCATTGGCTCCGCCAAGGGCTGAGCGATGGACAATTTTTTAGCTTGTATGAGCTGACCATCTTTACCCGTAAGACCAATAGCTTTACCGCCGTTATTATTAATTAGAGTAACAATTTGCTTATTGACCGTGCCCCCTAACACCATTTCAACAACATCCATAGTTGCACTGTCGGTGACGCGCATACCGTCTACAAAGCGCGATTTGATATTCAATTTGTCGAGTAGTGCGCCAATTTGCGGCCCGCCACCATGAACAATAATAGGATTCATACCAACCAGCTTCATCAGCACAATATCGCGGGCAAAACTATTCTGTAGGGCTTCGTCAACCATAGCGTTTCCGCCAAACTTAACGACAATTGTTTTACCCGTGAAGCGTTGAATATAAGGCAGGGCTTCGGTTAAAACATTGGCAACGTTCATTGCATTGTCAACGGTCAATGACATAGTTAAAAATCCAGTATAATTGTTGAGTCTAATTTATTGATTTCACGCTTAAAAATAGATTGTACCTTAACGAGGTCCTCAGTGTTGTCCGCTTCAAAGCGGAGCGTGATGGCTGGGCTTGTATTCGATGCACGGACCAGTCCCCAACTGCTATCAAAGTCGACTCTGAGGCCATCCAGCAGTGTTTTCTCACCAGACTCAAAGTTACCATTTTCAATAATGTTATCAATGAGTGCAAATTTGTCAGCGTCTGCAACGGCTATTCTAATCTCTGGCGAAATAAATAATTCAGGCATTGCTGCGATCATGCTGTCTAAACTTTGATCTCTTAGGGACATTATCTCCATTAGGCGCGCAGCTGCGTAGAGTCCGTCGTCGAAGCCAAACCAACGCTCTTTGAAAAAAATATGGCCAGAAAACTCGCCCGCCAGTAAAGCGTTGGTTTCACGCATTTTAGCCTTAATGTTGGAGTGCCCAGTCATACACACAATTGGTCGACCGCCATAACTACTGATTACTTGGTTTAAGCGTCTAGTTGATTTGATATCAAAGATAACGTCGCAGCCCGGGTTGCGTGAAACTACATCACGAGCAAAAATCATCAGTAGTTGATCGGGCCAAATGATCTTTCCCGACGCGGTAACCACGACTAGTCGGTCGCCATCGCCGTCTAAAGCTATACCTATATCGGCGGATTCACTTTTAACGGCGTTAACAAGTGACTGTAGATTAGCTTCGATGGAGGGGTCGGGGTCATGATTTGGAAATTCACCGTCAAACGCACAATGCAGTGGAGTTACCTTACAGCCTAATTCGTTAAACAATGCTGGGGCGATTTCACTACTTGCGCCGTTGGCAGCATCAATGACAACATGCAAATTTGAATCGATAGCAATATCAGCATTTATTGTCTCGATATAATCATCATTAAAGCTTTCGTCAACTAGCTGTCCTTTATTATCAGCGACGATGAAATCTCTATCGACGATTGTCTGATATAGCTTTTCGATCTCTGGTTGCGTTAGGGTTTGTTCTTTCAAGGTTATTTTAAAACCATTATATTCTTTGGAATTATGGCTAGCTGTGATCACAATTCCACTGCTCGTCTCATTAAATGCGGTTGCAGCAAAGTTCATAAGTGGTGTGGGCACAACACCAATATTAATAACATTGCAGCCAGTTGACAAGATACCTGTAACCAAGCCCTCATATAATAGAGGTGAATGGGTTCGCGCATCGAGACCCACTAATAAAGAGTGCTCGCCCTGATTCAGAGCTTCGCTGGCGACTGCTTGGCCAATTAATAAAGCAAGGGCCGGAGTGACTTCGGTCTGTGCAATACCACGAATATCATAAGCTCTAAATATATGCCGTGGAATAACTAGATCATCTGCCGGTGCATCTGGGCTGTCTTCATCTAGATATTGATCAGATGGCTGCAGCGGTGTCGTAGACGCGTCGAAGTCGTTTTCCATCGGCGGTTCAATGTCAGCCAAAGCACTATGGACTGACGATGTAATAAGATTCGGTTGTAAAACTTTATACAGCGACGCTTTGTACTTAAGTTTTCGCTGTGCCAGTAGACAGGCAATCCAAATTGATACGGCAAGTAATAATAGAACGGCGATGATAAATAACAGTGGTATCGAGGTTTTCTGTCCTTGAAAGCTGCTAGAGGGCGATATCGCAATTTGCCAATAGCTGGCAGGCACATCAATAATTCTTATGTTGCTGTCAGTGCCCTCGCCCAACAGGATAAAGGTGAGTTGTTGCTGTCTTCCAATATTTTGGATAAGTTGCGTTTGCGCAAGGCCAGGATCGTATTGCGTCAGTGCATTGAATAAACCATCTAAACTAGTAGTGACATGTAAAATGGCGAGAGGCAGCGTTGGCTCCGCAGTGTTCAGTTTCTTTAAGTACTTATCGACAATAGCAATGACCCAATGTATTTCCCAACCATCGTTATCGGCAAGCCTTGAAGCTTCGGGATAAGGCGAGTTATTTGTTTCAGCATGATTAATCATGTTTAACTCAACAAAGCGGATATCGCCACCAGAATCTTTGCGCTGTTGAGCTTCTTTAGGGGCGTAAAGGCGCGCAGATTTACTATGATTGATAGTATTTAATATGGTTTGGCGTAGGTCTAAAATAGTTGGACTTGTTTGAGCGATAACGTTGTCCTCAATATTATTTTTGACGAGAGAAATATTTTTTCGACTATGCGTGATTGCTGTTAATTGCTCCAAAATAGATTGCTGATAATTGTCGACAGCATGCTGTTGCATTTTTGCGAGTTGCCGAACATTTTTTTCAAAAGAAATAGTATTATATGGCAGCACAAGGTACTGCCAAGATGCCAGCGCCACTAGTGCCACAAATATTATAGCGGCAATGATATAAGTTGCGATGTGTCTATTTTCAGGCGTCATATTTATTATTTTGTCGTTGTTGGAGGCAGCCATAACAATACGTAATGTCCTGATTGTATGTTATTGGTGTTCGTCGATATGCGTGGCTATATAACCAATAATGTCGATAGCCAGCTGCCTTTTAGATTTTTGTGACATGATGAGTACATCATTTTCTGTAATCATGGTGAGGGCATTGTTATCGCTATCGAAACCAATGTTAGGATTCGATACGTCGTTAGCGATAATTAAATCTAGCTGCTTCGTAATGAGTTTGATTTTTGCATATTCGAGTAGTTGTTGAGTTTCTGCGGCAAAGCCAACAGTAAAGGGAGCATTGGCTTGGGCTGCAATGGTTGCCACAATATCAGGGTTTTTAACCATTTTAAGCGTCACACTATCCTGAGCATCTTTCTTGATTTTATGTGTTGCCACCACCACAGGCTTAAAATCTGCGACTGCCGCTGTTGCAATAAAAATATCACAGGTATCAGTCGATTTATAAACGGTGTCCATACAGGCTTGAAACATTTCATCGGCAGATATCACATCGATGCGCCGGACGTGCTCGGGGGTTATAAGTGCGGTTGGGCCACTAATTAGTATGGTCTTAGCGCCAGCATCAGCCGCCGCTTGTGCTAACGCATAGCCCATTTTACCCGAGCTATAATTACTGATATAGCGCACGGGATCGATGGCCTCTCTAGTAGGACCCGCAGTAATAACAACAGTTTTCCCCTCGAGGGTGCGCGTGTTGAACAAGTGACAAATTTCAAGTGCCAGATCGGCGGGTTCAGACATGCGACCAAAACCTAAATCACCACAGGCTTGACCGCCTTCATCGGGACCTAACTGATGAACCGCACGCGCTGCTAGAGTGGCTAGATTTTTTTGAGTTGCACTGTTGTGCCACATTGCTTGGTTCATTGCCGGTGCAATCGCTAATGGACAACGCCTGGCTAGGCAAATTGTAGTCAATATGTCGTCGCCACTACCCTGTGCCAGACGCGAGATGATATTTGCACTAGCGGGGGCAATTAAAATTAGGTCGGCCCAGCGTGCAAGTTCTATGTGGCCCATAGCCGCTTCAGCGCTTGTATCGAGTAGCTCCGTCGACACCGGTTTACCCGATAGTGCTTGTAAAGTCAGCGGTGTAATAAATTCTTGTGCGCCTTTGGTCATTGCAACTTTAACATCGGCTCCAAGGTCGATGAGGCGACGAACTAACTCGGCGCTTTTGTATGCGGCAATGCCTCCCGAGACTCCGACCAAAACTCTTCTGTTTGCTAGTTTGCCGCTCATTGTGATTGACTGACCTATTGAATCTAAAAATATTGTCTACCTAAGATACCATTTTTTTTGTCAGTTACAAAAAAGAGTTATAAGATAGTTAAAAGATAGTTTCTTTACATCTAATCGCAATGAAATCTCATGCAGTAGGCATTGCCTTACAAAGGAGTTGTACCCGTGGCAATTACAGATTGGCCCGTGGCAGAGAGGCCCCGCGAAAAGTTATTAAGGTCGGGTCCGCAAGCATTGTCGGACGCAGAATTATTAGCTATATTTTTACGCACGGGCTCTGTTGGAAAGTCAGCTGTTGATCTGGCGCGTGACCTGCTGAATCAATTTAACGGCCTCAGGCCTCTACTCGAGGCCGATAAGCGCACCTTTTGTCAAGGGCATGGCCTGGGTGATGCAAAGTATGCACAACTTCAAGCAGTGCTTGAAATGTCACGCCGTCATTTAGCACAGTCTCTAGAGCACAGAGAGTTGTTTGCGGGTGCCAAGGAAGTTAAACAATATTTATTGGCGAAATTAAGGCACTGTCAGCGCGAAGTGTTCGGAGTGCTATTCTTGGATAGCCAGCATCGCCTCATAAAATATGATGAGTTGTTTCAAGGCACGATAAATTCGGCACAAGTATATCCTCGAGAGGTCATCAAGGCGGTCCTAAAGCACAATGCCGCAGCCGTTATTCTTGCACACAACCATCCATCGGGTGTGGCTAGTCCTAGCCAGGCAGATCGCGATATCACCGATGACATCAATCAGCTATTAAAAGTCTTGGATGTTCGAGTCCTAGATCATATGATTGTGGGGGATACCGAGGTGTGTTCGTTGGCTGAAATGGGCTGGATCTAGTTTATTCAAAGTAAAATGCCCGTGAACTCACTTATTGATTGCCATTGGGCGTTAATTTTGGTATAAAATGCGGCTCGTTTTTAAGGTCTGTCGTGTCGAATTCTTCTTGCAGGTTTAGTTGTCCTCCACTTTAATTTTCGAAAGTGATAATTGATAACTTTTAACTGAGTTAGTTTTTGTTTAACTTGGTTAGTTGGTGATTGCGGTTGATGTTTTTAGACTATAATAAGACGGTCTTATTTTAAACGTTGCTTTTAACTAAGCTAACTGAATTCAAGTTGTTGTATCATTTGATTACAACAGCATCGTAACGTATATAGAGGCAAGTTATGTCTAAAGTCTGTCAAGTTACTGGTAAACGCCCAGTTACTGGAAATAATGTTTCTCACGCAAAAAATCATACAAAACGTCGTTTTTTGCCCAATTTACACAGTCACCGTTTTTGGGTGGAGTCAGAAAAACGTTTCGTCAAGTTGCGTGTATCGACTAAGGGCATGCGTATTATTGATAAACTCGGTATCGACAAAATACTTGTCGATATGCGTGCGAGTGGCCAGAAGGTATAAGCCAGCGCTGCTGATTTGTTTAAAATGACGCGATTTTCAACTAATTGTACGAGCATAACTCAAGCTGGTTTAATTTTTTGGAGAATACGCCCTATAGTTAAGTAATTTGAGGATAAAACAATGCGCGATAAAATTCGTCTAAATTCATCTGCCGGTACTGGTCACTTTTACACGACAGATAAAAATAAACGCACCATGCCCGAAAAGATGGAAATTAAAAAGTTTGATCCAGTTGTGCGCAAACACGTAATCTATAAAGAAGGCAAAATTAAGTAGAGAACATTTAACTATTGCCCCTGTTACAAAGAGCCCGACACACGTCGGGTTTTTTATGCCAGCTAACAAAATAACCTAGTGGGTTGTCTCAGGCCGGCTCCCGAGATCAGCTAAGTAACGAGCACGCTATGCCAGAACTGCCAGAAGTTGAAACAACGAGAAAAGGTATAAGTCCTCATGTCAAAGGTAAGTGTGTTAGTGGTGTTACGGTGCGACAGGCCTCACTCCGCTGGCCTATACCTAGCGAGTTAGCTACTCATCTACTCGGCTATCAGCTACTCGATATTCATCGGCGTGGTAAATATCTACTGTTTGAATTTGCGCATGGACATATGCTGATTCATCTAGGCATGTCGGGTAGTTTGCGACTTGCGAATCCCCTCGAGTTGCCGAAAAAGCACGATCATGTCGATATAGTTTTTGGAGATATGTGTCTGCGATATCACGATCCGAGGCGTTTTGGAGCAGTTTTGTGGACTGCAGACACAATTCAAGGGCATAGATTATTAGCACATTTAGGGCCCGAGCCCTTAACAGATGCTTTTTCTGGCGGGTATCTGTTTCGCCAAAGCCGCAAGCGCACCAAAGATATCAAAGCTTTTATTATGGACAGCCACATTGTTGTTGGCGTGGGTAATATTTATGCCAATGAGGCCTTATTCTCAGCCAGAATAAGACCTACAAAAGCGGCAGGTAAAGTCAGTGCAAAACAATACTTGATGCTTGTCGATGAGATTAAAACTGTCCTACAACGATCAATTGCACAGGGAGGCACCACACTCAGAGATTTTGTGGGTGGCGACGGCAAGCCCGGCTATTTTGTCCAACAGCTTAATGTTTATGGCCGTAAAGGCCAAGCATGTGTCAACTGTACCAAACCTTTAAAAGAGATTCGTCAGTCACAGCGATCTACCGTTTACTGCCCGCAATGCCAGAAGTAACCCAGTGCCTACTGCTACCGTATTTAATCTCTCGCGACTCAGCTTCCCTGCAGAAAATAAGCACAACCGTCTATAGACTATTGCAGCGAAAGCCCAACAGAAGGCCCGCTTATTGAGATTATTTGAGAGTAATATCTGATTCAACAACTGATTAACCAAGTTTTTCATGTGCTTCACAAATCCTATGCAAGCTTAGGTAGGAGAAAATATTTGTACACTAAAACGAAATCTTACCTTGCCCGGCGCAATTTTTTGCGAGCGCTTGCGTTGCTGCTAGCGGCGTCGAACTTCATGAAATGGGAACAGACTTTACTTGGGAAATTCAAGACGAAGAACTAGATAAATTAGTAGCACCAGCGGCTCGCGAGCATAGTGAATAGTTACTACAAAACGCATTTGCTAAGGTTGAACTGTTAGATGAAATCACTTATAAATATGTTGATTTAGATGAAGTTGTTGCTGTGTTGGTCGCCAGGCCCAAAGATCAACACATAGTTACTACCGGCCGTGCTCGTTATCGCGCAAGCATCGAAGTGGCTAATATAGCCAGCGAAGTCAGTCAGTAATTGATCAAAAAAAAATCAAAACGCAAGTGACTCCTTACTTCAAAAGAAACGAAAAATTGTGCTGTGCACCTCATATAATAGAATTGCTGTATGGGATAGGTGCAGGCCAACAAATTGTCGGCACAACCGCTATGGCGACCATCTAAAAGCTGCTGAAAACATCCTACGAGTAGCTAGTGATGTACGCTACACATCGAAAAAATCACTCCGCTAAAACTGGACGCGATTATTGCTTGGAAAATAGGCTATTCAGCAGATGACATCGCGCGACTCGAAAAGTAACAATTGAAGTGATTTACTCCCACCGACAGACGCTGAAAGATGTAGCAAAAGAATTAACCATGTCAGGAATAGTCTCCGCCAGAGAACAAACGGACAATGCTATTGCGGCAGAATATATAAAAAAAGCCAAAGAACAAGAAATACCTACGCCAACAAAAGCAAAGTCAGCGTGTCTGACGAGTGATAGTTACGGTCTTTGCATACACTGGTAAATAAAGTATGGCGGCAACCCATTTGCAAACGTTCAAGATGACTACCCGTCGATTGGGCCAGCACACATATTAGTTCCCATACCCCAAATTATTATTCAGCTCAGTGAATCGAGTCCACACAGCCCAGATGGGTTCGATTGGCCACCGTGGCGGCATACCCCAGCGGTAAACAATGATTTTATCTTTCATCCCAACCCTGACAAAGCCCATCTTATGACCATACGCATGTTGGACAAGGTATCGATTTTGTACAGACAAGCTAAGACTGATCAGCAATTTCACCAAATTCAAGCTCAGAGTTAAGCTAAGATAAGGAAAATCTAAGTGAATAACCACGTTTTATCTTATTGTGGGTTTAACGCAAAGTTGATTGTTTTATAGTGATGTATACCGGCAAGCGGTAAGATCCCCAGAGGAATTTTTGTTAGATGAATATACAACAATTAGTCGACCAATACTTGGTTATGACGAAAGAAGTCATGCCAAAGATGGCGCGGGAAGCTGCAAACAGTTGGCCGGTAAGAAACGATCATTGTTTTCAGCGCATAGTGCTTGATTCAGTATGCCAAGGTGTATGGTACGAGAGTATTGACCGTCCTGCGTACAAACACCTGAGTCATGCGCAGGCAAAACTCGCTGTACAATTGTGTAATGAAATCGTTGCGGGTCAGGTCGACTTATCACAGTTGAATTTGCAGTCACTGGCTTGGCGTGGCAAACGTTAAGTTATTATTCACATAACAAGGTTTAACAAATTTTATGCCCAGACGTACTTCGTTAAAAGATGCAAAACATATTAATGACGCTAGTGATCTTGAGGAGATTGTGTCTGATAAGCGTCAAGGCTGGCGTGCAAATGCGGCTACGGCCCGACGTCGACAAAGACGCTACAAAAAACGCTTGGTCGGTGCGTTAGCAAACATAACGCAAGAGAGTAATTTTGAAGATTAATACTAAACCGGCTAAGCTACTTATGGTTTTTAGTCTTGATCATTCATCAAGTAATCACTATTACTAACGAGATAACCATCAAGCGAGCAGGGCCTGCATAATTTGTACCTAGCTCCAGTATTTCTATTCATCCCCCTCAAGCGCAGTCCAGCACGGTTGCTATACAGTGCTTATCAACAAATATCTTTAATCGAGACATATCAGTAAATGCCCATCATTGTTAGTGGATCTCTGCAAATTTAAATGATTCTAACAAGAGATGTTAGGATCATTTAAATTTGATACTATTCGCCCCGCATATTGTCTTGCTGCCCAAGGATTAAACGGCATAAATTTTACTAATTTCACTAAACATTGGTTTTTAATAGGTCTTTAAGTATGCGTCTTGCCGAAAGTGTTCTGGCTGTAAACAATGATATCCCTCTGCGGACTTTAGGCCCTGTCCATAGTGGCAAGGTAAGGTCAGTTTATTGGTTAACTCCGGAGGATAGTTGTAGGTTGATTACGCAAAAAGGCTATGATGTTGCAGTAGATGCATTATTAGCCGTTATGATTATCAGCGACCGGATCTCGGCCTTTGACTGTATCTGGCATGGTGAGGATGATTTGCGCGGTGTACCCGGAAAGGGCGCTGCCTTGAATGCAATCTCTAATCATTGGTTTTCATTATTTAAAGACGAGGGTCTTGCCGATAGTCATATACTCGATATCCCCCATCCCTTTGTATGGATTGTTCAAAAAGCTAGGCCTGTGAAAATAGAGGCAATTTGCCGACAATACATTACCGGTTCAATGTGGCGAGCTTACAACCAAGGCGAGCGAAATTTTTGTGGAATTCAGTTAGAGGAGTATCTACAAAAAAATCAAAAATTAAAGCAGTTACTAATAACACCGTCGACTAAGGGTATTTTAAGCGGTATCCCAGGTGTGCCTGAGGCCGACGATGCGAACATTACGCGCAGCGACATTGAGACAAATTTCGCGGCGTTTAATTTCTCTAAGATAGAAGATATTAATCAATATGAACATCTTCTTAAACAAGGCTTTGAGGTAATAAGCGATGCGCTTGCAAAGCTTGGCCAGATTTTTGTCGACACGAAATTTGAATTTGGATATGTTGTTGATAAAACGGGTCAAGAGCGACTTATTTACATGGATGAGGTAGGTACGCCTGACTCGTCGCGTATTTGGGATGGAGCATCTTTTGCGCGCGGCATCGTTATAGAGAAGTCGAAAGAGGCCTTTCGGCAACAGTTACTAAGCTATTTTAAAGACCCCGATATATTACTAAATAAAGCGCGTATGAGAGAACGTGAATCGTTGGCCGCAGATAATGCACTGCCTATTGAAATGTTAACGGCTGTATCGGAGACGTACCAGTCGATAGCCGCAACCATTACGGGTAAAAAACTGATACTACCTGAAAATCCTCGAGCAGAAATTATAGATATCCTTGGCGCTCAATATAACTTGATAAAGTAAACTTTTAGTAAAATCCACTGTCTTTAATTAGTCTACTAAAAAAAGAGGATTTGTCATGAAGCCTGTCATTCGTAGTAAAATGCTAACAAATACCACTGCCATATTCTTGTATTTGATCTCAGCAAGTTGCTTTGCAGTTGATGAAATAAACACTGGGTTTTTTAGCAGTACAGCCATCAAAGGTTACGATACGGTCGCCTACTTCACACAAGACAAGGCGGTTAAGGGTAATAAAAAATATCAATTTGAATGGAAGGGAGCAAAGTGGCATTTCAATAGCCAAAAAAATCTTGAATTGTTCATCTCAAGCCCCGGTAAGTATGCTCCACAGTATGGTGGTTGGTGTGCCTACGCCGTCTCGCAAAATACAACGGCGAATATTCAGCCAGATTTATTTACCGTCGTTAATCATAAGTTATACTTGAACTATAATCGCCAAGTGAACAAAAAATGGCTCGATAACCAAGCACAATATATTAAAGATGCCGATCAATACTGGCCCGATGTGTTCACTAAATAATTTTAAGTCGTAATTTCCCCATTCATACATTGACCATAAGCTTCTAGTTAAACGGTAATTATAAAATTAATTTACTTAGGAATTAATTTTATATCTTATTCTAATAAGTACTGAGTAAAAAGTAATATATCCTCCTCGATAGTCGTGGCTTAAATCATATATTTAAGCCCCCTGAGTCCAGATGTCTCAATTTTACCTAAGAATAACTCTCTTTCGGTAGTACTAACAATCTAATAATTTTTAGGTATAAGTTTAGTCGGTTTTGTTCGTTGAAGATGAATTTGTATTGCGTATACTTTTTAGCGTGGAAAGTTAAAAAGGATTGCGACTAAGCAGCGATCAATTATTAAAGAGGGTGAGCAATGAATACTATAACTTCATATACATTTAAAAAAAATGCCGTAGATTATTCAAAAGGTCGAATGAAAAAATCGTTATTTGCTAACTGTACAAAGTCTGTATCAGTCATGACGGGGACTCAAATGGCCTATCCGACAGAAAATTTAAAAGTGCAAGCTTACACATTTGTTGGTATTGCAGGATAGTTTTGATGTTTTTAAGTGAGATAAAATACTTAATCATAGTAAACATAGCTATCCTTTAAACAGCAGGTGAAGATCAGCATATCGCTATTAAATTTCACGATAAAGCAGATGAAAAATAATTGCTGGACACTGAAATATATTTAAAGAAAAGCCTGATGACTATCGTATTTCTAAATGGTATTACGGGTATAGATGATGCACTAACGTATAATCGTCCACTGAGAATATTAAGAGTATATGATTACTAAAATTTAGTGCCAGTCTTTTTTAAGCGAAAATAGTAGGCGAAAGTTACTGCGATCGATGAAATGAAAGTGTCGCATCAATGTGTTGAAGGGTTATTAACAAGTTGTAAAACTGACAAAGTTCCTACCTTAATTTCTACCAGTTGTGTACGACCAAAACGATGATAAAACTTTATAAATGTTGAGGGTTTTCATATTTCTTCCCTTATCTATATGAGGCCTATAAAATCATGCAGCGTTAAAAATAAAAATTTTCAGTGTTGGGTTAGCTAACTGGTATA
>JBLIME010000012.1:0-24128 GCA_047638515.1 Pseudohongiellaceae bacterium | reverse complement strand
AACGCTCAATAGCATCAGCAATATCTTGGGCAGAACCCGAACGTACAATCAAGCCCGACTTACCGTGTTCAATTAATTCAGGGCTACCGCCAGAATCCGTCACAATGGGTGCCACATTTTGAATCATGCCTTCAATAATACCTTTGGGTAGGCCCTCGCGCTTGATCGCAGGCAGTATACAAATGTCACAACTTTTAATAATTGCTGCCGCTTTTTTTTGTACGCCTAACAAGTGAATATTGTCCGAATAATGACTCTGTTTAATAGACTCTTTTAGCTCTTTATTATTTATGTCGCCAATAAATACAAAATGTATGGGTAAATTTTTAGGCAACAAGTCGGTAGCGGCAATAAGAAATTTTAAGCCTTTTCTAGGACGGTCGTTAACGATACAACCAATCGTTAACGCATTCTTTGGCACATTGAACTCTTGCAAGCTAATCGCCGGATCACTATACCAACTGACATCATGCCCCTTATAAATTGTTTGAGCTTTTTTTACGGGCCTAGAAAAACCCATGATTTTCATATCCCAGAAGTACCGTTTGATAGCATCAGCTACACAGACTATGGCATCGACTCTTGGGTGTAAATAGGTTGTCCAAGACATTGGATCATAATAACTGACGTTAGCCTCTATACCGCGATAGGCAATGAATTTACACTGGTAATTTTTAGTTGCTGTTAGGCTATTAGATACGGCTTTATTGTTAAAAGCATGAACTATATCGACCTTTCTAGACGCTAGACGTTGTTTTATTTTAGCTGTTCCAGCTTTATCGAATCGACTTTGCAAGGACAGGTCAAATATAGGAACATTTGCATCAAGCAATAATTGTCTATTGGGCGAATTACTTGGACACATAACTTCTATAGCGACACCGGCACGGTACAGCCCAATAAATAAATGCGTTTCAGGTAAATCGCTATGACCGGTTACGGCAAGGCATGAAATTGTCATATAATAGTTTTAATGAACCATATTATTAAAAAAGCCATGATTGACTCGATTAGTGCCGTTATTATAACTAAAAATGCAGCTAGTACCCTAACTGATACACTCAACAGCTTGAAAAGCTTCTCCGAAATCATAATACTAGATAATGGTTCTAGTGATGAAACGCAAAACATCGCCGAACAGTTCGAAAATGTTACTTTTCATATAGACAGTTTCGAAGGTTTTGGCCCCACTAAAAACAAAGCTGTCGCTTTGGCAAGTAATGATTGGGTATTATCAATAGATGCAGATGAAGTCATTAGTGAAGAGCTATACCTGACAATACAACAATGGGCGACCGATACGCCCGCAAATCACTACGGAAACTTACACCGAGAAAACTATTTTATGGGTAAAGCCATACATTACGGAGGATGGGGTAACGATAAATTAATCAGGCTTTTCAACCGCAAATGCTTCAAGTTCAATAACAATAAAGTGCATGAGTCTGTACAGGTTGACAAGAGCGCCAAAGAGATTCTTCTTAACGGTGCGTTAAAACACAATGCCGTCCAAAACATAGGGCAATTTTTAATCAAAGTTGAGCGCTATTCTGAGTTACGCCAGCTTGACTTATTAGCGAAAGATAAAGTACCTAACCTGCTCTTCATTTTACTCAAAGTTAACTTTGCTTTCTTTCGTAGTTATATCTTACAGCTAGGATTTCTGGAGGGTTGGCGAGGCATGGTAATAGCTTATTCTAATGCCAACGGTGTGTTCTTTAAATACATGAAAGCTTACTCAATAAAACATAAGTAAAAGTCTATGCACATATTACACATCAATCTTGCTACCGGCTTTCGAGGGGGAGAAAGACAGACTGCGCTCCTTATCGACGGTCTTGCAAGCGCCTATCCTAAGCTACAACAGTCACTAATCATTCGATCCGACTCACTATTAGCCGATATTTTATTAGAGAGCACGAGAGTTAACATTATAAAAATTAAGCAGCCCTATGTTGCTTATATTTTTGGCATCAAAAAACAATATGACCTTGTTCATGCTCACGACGCTAAGGCCTGTCATTTTGCTTATCTGTTATCTTTACGAGCGCATATTCCATACGTAATAACGAGGAGGATGGACAGAGCTCCAAAAGTTAACTGGTTTACTCAAAAAGTGTATCAGCATGCATCTCATGTGGTGTCCCTGTCGTCAGCTATCGATAAGATTATTAACGTGTACCAGTCGAAGCTAACCACCAGCATTATTCCTTCTATGGCGGCAAACTTAACCACTAACGCGTTAACAGCCACCAAAATTCGTGAATCTTACCCCAATAAAACACTGATTGGGCAGGTTGGCGCATTGGTAGAGCGACATAAAGGACAGCAATATACTATTGAGGCAGCACGCCACCTTGAAGCAACGCACCCCCATCTGCACTTTCTATTAATAGGTGATGGGCAAGATGAAGCCATGCTAAAACAAAAAGCCCAAGGTTTAACAAATATCGAATTCGTTGGCTTTAAATCTAACATTGGTGATTATTTAAGAGCCCTAGATATTTTTTTGTTTCCATCTCTACAAGAGGGCTTAGGCTCGACATTACTCGATGCAATGGAGGCTAGCCTACCCATTGTGGCCTCTGAGGTCGGTGGTATTCCCGATCTTATCAAGCATGAAAAAAATGGCTTACTAGTGCCACCTCAAGATGCTTTAGCTATAGCCAATGCTATACTACTGATAGCTGAAAATAAGCCGCTTGCAAAAAGTCTTGGCGAACAGGGGAATATCGATGTCGTAAATTATACCCCGGCAGTGATCAGTCAGCGCTATATGGAAGTGTATGAAAGCATTTGCAGTGGTGAACCTTAAGCATTATATAATTATAACCCGTGCCATATGAGAAGAATCTAACATTATGATTATAGTCACCGGCGGCTGCGGCTTTATCGGCAGCAACATTATTAAACAACTCAATAATATTGGGCGCGAGGACATTATCGTCGTCGATGAGCTAAGTGATGGTAAAAAGTTTTTAAATATTGCCGATTGCGAGATCGCTGATTATCTTGATAAGAATGAGTTGCTAAAGCGTATTGCCTTAAATTCTTTACCCAAAATTGATTGTATCTTTCATGAAGGTGCCTGCTCCACTACCACCGAGTGGGACGGTCAATTCATGATGAATAATAATTATGAATACTCAAAAACATTGCTACATTTTTGCCTAGAACAAAAAATCCAGTTTATTTATGCTTCATCGGCTTCTGTTTATGGCGGCGGCCAACAAAGTCAGGCTGACTTTAAAGAGCAGCGTCACAACGAAAAACCGCTGAATGTTTACGGCTATTCTAAATTTCTGTTTGATCAATATGTTCGTAAACACTTAAAAACTCCCAAAACACAGATTGTAGGTCTGCGTTATTTCAACGTATATGGTCCTCGCGAGCAACATAAGGGCTCGATGGCTAGCGTTGCCTCGCATTTGCATAGCCAATTAAAAAATGGCGATACCATTAAATTATTTGAAGGCCACGAAGGCTATCAAGACGGCGAGCAATTAAGGGACTTTGTGTACATAGATGATGTCGTTGATTTAAATTGTTGGCTCATGCAACACTCCCAAATCTCGGGTATTTTCAACTGTGGTACTGGGCGAGCACAAACCTTCAACGATGTTGCTCGTGCGGTGCTGAGCTATCACAGCTCGACTTATCAAAAGCAGGGCACATTACAATACACGCCCTTCCCCGATCATTTAAAGGGGGCCTATCAAAGCTTTACCCAAGCAGATGTTAGCCACTTACACACTACGGGCTACACCAAGACATTCAAAACAGTCGAAGAAGGCGTACATACCTATTTAACATGGTTAGACGCACAATAATGCTCGATAATCAGCCCAACACTAGTCAACCGCTCGATACTCCAACTGGGCAGACTAACACTCTTGTCGTCGGTCCGTCCTGGGTCGGCGATATGGTGATGGCGCAGAGTTTGTTTAAAACGCTTAAAGAACAAAGCTCTGCCAGCAATATCGATGTTATCGCACCCGCTTGGTCTGTGCCTGTTTTGCAAAGAATGCCAGAGGTTAGGCAGGCAATTGCATTAGATACCGCCCACGGTGAGCTCGGTATTAAAAAGCGCTATCGCTTGGGTAAATCGCTTCGTGGAGAATACCAACGCGCCATTATATTACCGCGCTCGTTGAAGTCGGCGCTTGTGCCTTTTTTTGCCCAAGTACCCATTAGAACTGGCTTTAAGGGTGAAGCGCGCTTTGGCTTAATTAACGATATTCGGGAGTTTGATAAAGCTCACCTCAACCAAACTGTTAAGCGCTTTACTGCCTTAGGCTTAAGCTCAAGTGCGGCTAAAAATACCTTTGCTATCGACAACCCCCAACTACAGATTGATAGCGATGCTCAGCAAGACTGCTTGAAAAAGTTCGAACTCGATCCCGTCAGGCCCGCGATTGCATTATTTCCAGGGGCAGAATACGGCCCGGCGAAGCAGTGGCCGTTAGCCTATTTTAGAGAGCTAGCACAAAATCTTGTAGACGAAGGCTTTCAAGTTTGGGTGATGGGGTCTCAAAAAGACTACACTGCAGGCGAGGCTATTGTCGGTAAGGCAACGGTCATCGGGCGGCCTCGGTATGTTATTAATTGCTGCGGTAAAACCTCTATCGCCGAAGTCATTGATTTAATTGCCTACTGCAAAGCGGCCGTCAGCAATGATTCTGGCTTAATGCATGTGGCGGCCGCGGCAGACTGCCCAGTCGTTGGTATTTACGGATCATCGAGTCCTGAATTTACACCGCCGTTAAGCGCTCGCGCTAAAATCCTCTATCTAAATCTCGATTGCAGCCCATGCTTTAAGCGCGAATGCCCGCTACAGCATTTAAATTGCCTTCATAATATCAGCCCACAAAATGTATTTAGCAACCTAAAAGAGTTATTATCCACTCAATAATCATCAGCCAATAACTGCAATGGCAGCTGATTATTGCATGGGCTAAAAGAGCATCTAGACTTTGGCGACAAAGCAAAAACGCGCAAAACTTAAGTTAGACTTTTGCCAAGCCAAAAATCTGCGCAACTATTGGCCAGAAGAGTGTGAATTATCTGGCCGGCGGCACCCCATATTTAGTTGATTCATTTAATCGCCACTTCAATTTAACGGCCCAAGTGAGATATAGACAAACAAGATGACGAGTACTATCAATCTATCTTCTTTAAAAGCATCTACCGTTCTTGTACTTGGCGATGTCATGCTCGACAGCTATATTACTGGTAATACTCAACGCATATCTCCCGAGGCACCCGTGCCTGTTGTGCATATTCAGGATAACTATCACCGCCCAGGTGGTGCTGCCAACGTTGCGCTTAATGTGACGGCCCTTGGGGCAAAAGCCATCCTTATTGGTTTAATTGGTGATGATGACAATGGTAAAACCTTACATAAGGCCCTCGCTTGCAAAGACGTAGACTCGCGTCTCATTGCTACAGCCAATGCAAAAACGATTAGTAAGCTGCGTATTATGAGTCGCAATCAACAATTAATCCGACTCGATACCGAAGACGGTTTTGCTCATGTCAATCATGACGAGCTATTAAAACAAGCTATCGCTGCCACCTACGAGGTGAGTGTCGTTATTCTATCCGACTATAATAAGGGCACCTTAAGGCCTATCCTCACCGACTTTTTAAACCACTGCAGACAACAGCGCCTTCCGGTTTTAGTGGATCCTAAAGGCAGTGATTTCTCTATTTATCGTTCGGCGACACTGCTCACACCGAACATGTCAGAATTTGAAACCGTCTCGGGTAAGCCTTCCAATGAGGCTGATTTTCATCAGCGTGCTAAAGCGTTAATGCACAACTTCGAGATCGATAATTTATTGGTCACTCGCAGCGAAAAGGGTATGTCACTATTTCAAAAAGACACGTCTTCTTTTAATTTAGAAGCAAAGGTACTTGAGGTCTTCGATGTTACTGGTGCCGGCGATACCGTGATTGCCACACTGGCAACTGCAATAGGTGCAAACTATAGCCTACACGATGCAACGATTCTCGCCAATTTAGCAGCGGGTATTGTGGTCGGTAAAATGGGTACCGCGACAGTTTCTATGAAAGAATTACAAACGGCGGTCATCAATGAACAACATTCTAATGTTATTACTCAAAATGGTATTTTGAGTCTTGAGGAGCTTCTTAAGACGACAAAGCTTGCACGCAATCGAGGCGAGGTAATTGTGATGACCAACGGCTGCTTTGATATTTTGCACGCAGGCCACGTGCACTATCTAAACGAAGCTCGTAAATTAGGTGACCGCCTTATTGTAGCGGTGAACACCGATGACTCAGTCAAACGCTTAAAAGGTCCCGACCGTCCTATTAACTCCACTCATAATCGCATGCTGGTATTAGATGCACTCGGCTGTGTCGATTGGGTGGTAGCATTTGACGAGGATACGCCGAACACTATTATTGACGCAATCGTGCCCGACAAGCTAGTCAAGGGTGGAGATTATATTATCGAGGAAATTGTGGGCTTTAACACTGTCACAAAAGCCGGTGGCGAGGTAATTGTCATCGACTTGACACCGGGTTGTTCGACGACGAATATTATTAACAAGGTGCGTGATAACTAGGCTCAATTTAGAAACTAGCTTTTAACTAATCTATCTCATCGTTAACGTTAATTTAGTCTTAATTATCTGAATTGCATAAAGTAAATACAAATAATAATTATTAAATTCTCTGAACTCAGAAATGTTGCTTGTCAGTGAACCACTCGCACCATTTATATTACTGAAACCTAAGTCATCTAGGCTATGCGCAATACTTGAATAAAATAGTGTGAAAATAAATGCAATTATAAAAAAACGGTTTGGAATAAGACATTTAATCGCTGGCACTTTTATCTTCACAGCAGCCAAAGCCAAAACTATAAACCATAAAAAGTTTGCGAAATCGATTGATCGCTTTAAATACTTAACATTCTGTCCATCACCATAACTCTCTTGATTGTGCCAGTTCCTTGCAGACCCGTTAAAATTGCTATTTGTTAAAAACTCATAAAAGCTTATTCCGTAATCAATTTCTTCTAAAAATAAGAAAGTGAAAATGATTGAAAGAGCAAGAAAAAAAAGTTTTTCTTCGATTCTCGGTTGCCTTACAAGTGCACGCAAAAAGAATATTAAACTGCTCAGTAACAGAATATTTTGCAACTGCTCAAGAAGACCCGACTCTCTAGTCAAAAATTCGTTATTTGGCGATATTATATTTTGTAAGGATTCAATGCCAGAAAAGTAAGAACCTATCAGCAATAAATTAAGTAGGAGAGGGATAATAATGAATAGATAAATATTTTTCTTTTTTTCAGTTTTACTAACTACATTCATTTAGGTTACTCGTTTTAACGACTCGTGCATAATAGCTACACTACTAACTGGGTTGCTTCTAATCCTAAACATTAGCAGCAACCCAGTTAAGTAACGAAAAAACACTTAATACTGATTAACAAGCCAAATTTATTGCGAGGACTCTACCTCTACAAGTATTTTTTTCAGGTAAAACAACAGGTCGATACTATACAGATTTTTTACACAAAAACGAGCTTAAGTACATAAGTAAGACTCTTAACATTATATGGCCTGATCGCGCCATAACTTCACTCTCACTTCAACACCAATTAACCACTGCTCAAGGGTACTTGCTCTCCTCTCCAAAAAGTTGATCTAGCTTCGCCTTAACGCTATCAATAGTGATTAAATCTAAAGCATCTGCATTTCGCACCCGCTTTCCCCAGGGCACATCGGCCTCAATGCACTTCTCATATTTCAATAAAGCCTGTTGATAATAATTTACCGTTAGGTCAGTTAAGGCTTCGTTGGCAATATAGGGGCCAGTGCGCTTTGGGTTTGAAGTGACATACAACCCAATGATAGGCTTGCCTAAGGCATTGGCGATATGCCCTGGACCTGTGTCGGGCGCTACGACCGCTAGAGATTTGTGCATTAGTGCGGCGAGTTGTTTTAATGACGTTTTACCGACAAGATTATCTATCTGACTAAGACTGTCGCGATTATTAATAAGCACTGGGCAGCTGAGAATGTCTTGTGCAAGTACCCTCTCGTTATCGGCGGGCCCGCCAGTTAACATCACCCTCAAATCATATTTCTCAATGGCATAAGCAATCAGTGCGGCGTAGTTATCAGCTCCCCAGCTACGCCAGTTATTTAATCGCTGGCTACTGCTAGGATTAATAATAAGCACTCGCTGGCCATTCATTAAATTCTCAGCCCAGCGCTGATCCTTTAGAGGAATCGGGATATCCCATACTAACTTCCGCTCATTTAAACCCAACGTTTTTAAAAATTCAAAGAAGCCGTCAAGCACATGCTGACAATCAATAGCCTTAATGCGCGCGTTACTAAATAACCACTGAAAATCTTTCGCACGGGACTTATCAAATCCAAGTTTAAGCGGCGCATGCACACAAAGACTGGCAATATTTGAACGCAGCGACACCTGCATATGTAAGAACACGTCAAATTGTCTACCGCGTAACTGGGACCACAGAATTTTATAAGCTTTAAGGCCTAACGTTTTATCGAATACAATAAATTCAACCCCCTCGATATCCTCAATTAATTGGTGCTCTAGGCGACCAACGATCCAGGTGATTTTTGTTTCTGGCCAATAGTGTTGTAAGGTACGTATTATTGGTAATATGTGGGTAACATCGCCAATTGCGGATAAACGTAACAGACACAGACTAGAGGGTGCTTTAAGTAGCGGCAACAACATAAATAATGACCATTCAAAAAAAAAACATAGATAAGCAACACATCATATATCATCAGCCTGTTAAGACAAAGTGCGGGGCACAAAGTGATGTTAGTGATGATTATATTTTATTGAGCGGCTCATTATTTAATTCTGAATATCTGCTTAATCGACATAAGGTTTATCGGCAAGCATTGGGGCGCGGACCAACTTATTTTTTTAAACACGAGCAGAAAGATTATGTCCTAAAGCATTATTGGCGCGGTGGACTCGTTGGCAAACTAAACGCTGACTTTTATTTTTGGAATCCTTTTAATAGCCTCCGCTTAAAATTACAACAGACTCGCGCGTATCAAGAATTTACCTTACTTACATCTCTCGCCGAGCTAAGACTACCTGCACCTGCACCTATTGCCGCTCGCGTTAGCCGTTCTTTACTTGGTTACAGGGCCGACATTATTACAGAGACACTCGTCAACACACAATCCTTAGTGCAGTCACTCACTGTAGCTATTGGCGATAAAACTTGGTTTGACATAGGTGTGACAATTGCTCTGTTTCATCAGCATAATATTTACCATGACGATCTCAATGCTAACAATATTTTAATTAATAGTGACAATAAAATCTTTATTATTGATTTTGACAAGGGCAAGATATGCAGTGATATAAGGACAAACTCGGCACCATGGAAAACTCAAAATCTACAGCGATTGTTGCGCTCACTGATCAAAGAAAAATCTAAAAATAACTGTCTGAGCTTTAATGATGAAGATTGGCAAAAATTACTTAAGGGCTATCAAAAAAATGCAAATCGCATCTAAATACGACTAACAATTTTTTGAAAATTCAAATATAGAAGCATACTGTTCTATTGCCTTAGGCAAGCCTGCGGTCACAAATACGTCTTCAACAATCTTTTTACTACCGCTATGATTGATCAATACTAGACGCGCAACTCTAGCCGCGTGCCCCGCCTGCAAATCAGATATTTTATCACCAACCATAAAAGAGCTTGAAAAATCGATCGCATATTTTTGTGCCGCTTGTAAAAATAGACCCTCGCGAGGCTTGCGACAGTCACACAAACTCGCTGGCGCATGTGGGCAGTGAAATACGTTAGTAACGGTAATGCCTTGGTCGAGTAGTTGTTGGCAATACCAACGCGTTAATTTTTGATAGTCGGCCTCACTGTAATAGCCACGACCAATACCCGACTGATTGGTCACTATAATAATTTTATAATTTTTTTCTTGGAAAATTTTTAGTGCGTCGATACAGTCGTCAACGAATTCAAAATCGTTAATTTTGTAAGTATAGCCAGCGTCTTTATTAATAACGCCATCGCGATCTAAAAAAGCAACTTTCATTGATGGCTAGCCATAAAATTATGCTGAAAATTCTGCATCGACTGCAGCACATAGCATATGCCCAATAAAAGCATGCGCCTCTTGAATCCGAGGCGTAGCAGCTGAGGGAACACAAATGCAGGTGTCTACAATGGCTTTTAATTGCCCACCCGACTCGCCGGTTAATGCCGAAGTATAGCAACCCATTGTTTGTGCCGTTTTAACTGCGGCCAACACATTACTACTGTTGCCGCTAGTAGAGTAGGCAACGATTATATCTTGTGGCGAGGCCAAGGCCTCTACTTGACGAGAGAAAATAGCGTCGTAGCCATAATCATTACCGACAGCAGTTAAAATAGAGGTGTCGGTAGTCAGAGCAATAGCAGCTAAACCCTTACGCTCGCACATATAACGACCGACTAATTCTGCCGCTATATGTTGTGCATCAGCAGCGCTGCCGCCGTTACCCATCAACAATATTTTACCACCATTGTTGAGTGCTTTAAGCCATTGTTCGCCAAGCTGTTCAACGACGCCCTCCAACTCACTCACCATCTTCATCACGGTAATATGATCATCCAACTCACTTAAAAACTGACTCGACATAGTGCTCAACCCTTTTACAATTCATTTTTTGAGTGACGACAACTTAATAAGCCATTTTAGCCATCACCGGCTATTAACACGTGTTAACGATAAACCCCTATAGCTATGAAGGCTTTTACTTCATAAGGCTTTTATATAATAAACTTCATTATTTGAGCTGGTCACCTACATACAATTTACCTTGGAGTTTCAATCTTTATTAAAAAAGTAGTTCCACAAGTGCTGAATTTGTTTACGCTCGCTAGCAAAAGGCGCGGCGACGATAAGCGACGATTGGCTTTGTTGTAGCGCTAGGCGATGCCCTCGAACTCGATACAGCTGATAAATGTCGATTAACTGCTTGGAGTGATCGACATCTAACAAACCGAGATGATGCAGGCTCTCCAGCAATCGAATATTGTCTGTCCACTGGCATAGCGACGGCGACTTAAAGCTCCACAATAAAACTGCATATTGAACCATAAATTCTATATCGACGATACCGCCGGCACCTTGCTTCAAATGAAATTCATGCGTTTTACCAGTATCATTATCTTGAACGTTAGTGGTTCTGCGCGACCCACCCAGATGATCACGCATTTTTTCACGCATCTCGCAGACAGCGACTTTTAACACCTTGCGGTCTCGCTGTTGACACAGTACATCTTTACGCACGTCAATAAAACGCTGCTTAAGCGTGGCGTCACCGGCAACTCCACGAGCTCGAACAAGCGCCTGATGTTCCCATACCCAAGCCTCTTTTTTTTGATAGCGCTCGAAAGCCGAAATTGACGTCACCAGCATGCCAGAATTTCCCGAGGGCCTAAGGCGCATATCGATGTCATATAGCTGCCCCGAGAGCGAACGTATATTCATCACGTGAATCATCTTTTGGCCTAGCCGAGTATAGAACGTCTGGTTATCTAGCGGCCGCTCGCCATCCGTCATATCTTGGGGTGGGGCATCGTAAATAAAGACCAAATCTAAATCTGAGCTATAGCTCATTTCGATACCACCCAACTTACCGTAGCCGACGACTAAGAAATTAGTGGTATTATCCGACGTACCCGCGGGATAGCCGTGGCGTGATACTAGTGAGCTCCAAGCAAAACGCAACACCTGCTCTAAAACAACCTCTGCTATCAATGTTAGGTAATCACTGACTTTCATTAAAGGTAGGCTGCCTGTAATCTCGCAAGCTGCTACGTGTAGATAATGCGCTAACTTGAAATAACGCAGCACCTCCATTTGGGCCTCTAGATCATCGGGCTCCAATCGCAACAGTCGCTGCCGCAACTCATCTCTTAGGGCTTTTTTTTCTGGCAAAGAATAAAGTAATTCGGGATCTAACAATTCATCTAACAGCGCGGGTATCTGTGTGAGCGTCTCAACAACCCATGAACTTGACTTAAATAAGGTGATTAGATGTTTTATGATTTGAGGATTTTCTATTAAAAGAGATAGGTAACTGGTCCGAGTAACGATGGATTCAAGCCAATTTAAAATTCGAGTGATTACATTGGCAAACTGCTCATTATCGATAGCCGTAATGTCTGCAGCCAAGCTATTCTGACGCAAGCTTTCAACGCTAGAGGCTGTAGGCGTAGCAGCCTGCTCAGACTCTAGCAATACAGCCAATAACTTAGGCATCAAGGTGTTGAGTTTTTTATGTGCATCTACCGATAAGGTCAAGACTTTACGACTCGATTTGAAAGCAAAAAGTCGATCGACTATCAGCGCTAACATTGCCTCATTAAGAGAAAAATCATTTTTTATGCTTGCTTTTATTAACGCCTTATCAGCGTCATTATTGCTGAGTGTATCGATAACTGACTTAGGTTTAATTTGCTTATCAACTGCGCTTTCCGTCGCTTTTTTATCGGTAGCAACTGCGTCTTCAGGTAATTTAGACCACAACAACTCCCAAGGAGTGATATCAGTTGCGGAGCTGCCGTCGCTGATCTCTTTATCTGCAAAGACTCCATCAAACTGCTCAATGACGACCGCTCGGTGGCGATCTAAGCATTTTAAAAATTCCATCCAGCTACTAAACCTTAATAACCAAGCAAGCCGCTCGCGAGCTATCGAGTCGGTTGGTAAGCACTGCGTTTGCGAGTCGTTAAAAGCCTGTAGAGCGTGCTCAACTTTTCTTAAAAAACGATAAGCTTGCGCCAATCCGAGCGTAATACTTTTTTCTAAATGATTATGTAGACCCAAATAAGCAAGTACCGACAGCAGGTTTCGCGCCTGTAATTCTAGCTCGCGACCGCCACGTATGAGCTGAAAAGATTGGACGATAAACTCAATCTCACGAATCCCACCTTTACCCAGCTTTACATCCTCTTTTAAACCTTTACGACGCACCTCCTGTACTATCATTGCTTTTAATTTGCGCAGCGATTCCACCATTGAATAATCGATGTATTTACGGTAGGTAAATGGCTTGAGAATTTTGTAAAAATTTTCTATCGAAGTTTTTTCAAAAATGATTTGTTCATTAAAAAATTGGCTGCTGAGTTTATCTTTAACTTCGGAAATAATTTTTACAGTAACTATTTTTGTGCAGGCAATCACTCTTGCTTTTACCGAGGCGAAGCGCTCCCAGTCACGCCCTTGATTTTCATAATAATTTTCTAATGCATTAAAATTACTTGCAAGCACGCCGCTTTCACCATAGGGTCGCAGGCGCATATCAACGCGAAAGACGAAGCCTGTAGACGTTACCTCGTTAAGCATTTTAATCAAGCGTTGACCTAATAAGATAAAAAACTGTTGGTTATCAATTGATTTTATAGTTGTACTATCGTCAAAATATCTTTTTTCAGTTTTTCCCGATTCAGGAAAAGCAAAAATCAAATCGATATCGGAGGAGACATTTAATTCTTCGCCACCTAACTTACCCATTCCAATCACTAGCATCGGCTGAATAAGACCCGATTCACTACCAATGGGAAAGCCATACTTTTTAATAAGGAAATTATAATTGAAGTTTAATGCCTGCTGTACAAAAGCCTCCGCTAACGCAGTCATCGCCGCGCTCACCTCGGAGAAATCAGCTAAATCATTGATATCACGCCAATATAGTATTGTCATAAAGCTTCGACGTAGACGTCTTAGCAGAACACCTAACTCATCACTTGTTAAATTATCGGAACAGGCGACTTCAATCGCATCAAAAATTTTCACCGGCGTTAGGGGTGAGAAGGGCGCATCACACAGAAGCTGGTTAAATAATAGATTTGGATCGACGCAACAGCATTGCAAAACATACTCGCTACCGACTAAGGTTCGAACCAGCTGTTGCTTTAAAAACTCTTGCTCGTCTAGTAAGTTAGTTAAGCGCAGAAGTTGTATTTCAGTCAAGCAATCAGACAACAGCGTTATCGCTCTTTGTGCTGACGAATGCAGATCGGCGGGCACAAACTCAGCAAAATAGTGTTTAAATAAAGTCATTAGATATTATCGTTGGTGGTCCTGAAAACCGCAAAAAACCCAAAAAATGGGCGTATGGGTACTAAATTTTATGTCTCTGTCGAGGGTGCCACTCGTAAAATTTCTTCCAATGTGGTTAAACCCGCAGCAATTTTTTGAGCCCCCGACAACCGTAGACTTCGCATACCCTCTTTCATCGCAGCTTTCCGCAGCGCATTGAAATCACATTGGCTGGTAATATGCTCTTTTAAACTCTCGGTTAATGGCATAATTTCATATATCCCCTGTCGCCCTAAGTAACCCGTATTTCGACACTCTAGACAACCTATCGGCTTACAAATCATGTCTGGCAACGGAGCTGTCCAAGGCTTAACTAGATCATCCCACTCTGCTTGAGTAATGCTGCCCTGTTCTTTGCAGTTTGGGCAGAGTGTGCGCACCAGACGCTGCGCCACCACACCGATGAGAGTTGATTTTATCAAAAAACTAGGTAGACCCAGATCTAGTAGTCGGGTAATGGTGGAGGGGGCATCGTTAGTGTGTAATGTAGATAAGACGAGATGCCCGGTTAAGGCCGCTTGTACCGCCATATTAGCCGTTTCATTATCGCGTATTTCGCCCACCATAATGATATCGGGATCTTGTCTTAAGAGAGTCCGAACCCCCGAGGCAAAAGTCAAACCAATGACAGAGTTTACCTGGGTTTGATTAAAGCTCTCTTCGACCATCTCGATTGGGTCCTCGACGGTACTCACATTAACCGATGGGGTAGCGAGTATCTTCATTGTCGAATATAGCGTTGTGGTTTTACCTGAACCCGTAGGACCGGTGACCAACACCACTCCATAGGGTTTTGACATCATCGCCTGCCAACGAATCTCGTCGTCGCCCTGAAGACCGAGCTCTGTAAAATTGCGCAGCAACACATCGGGATCAAAGATCCGGAGTACCATTTTCTCGCCAAAAGCCGTCGGCAATGTCGATAAACGCAACTCAACCTCACTATCGTCGGGACGCTTAGTTTTAATACGGCCGTCCTGTGGTTTGCGTTTTTCGGCCACATTCATTCGCCCTAAAATCTTTAAGCGTGATGTTACCGCCACCCCCACAGAAATAGGTAATTCATAAATTTGATGCAACAAACCATCGATACGAAAACGTAATTTACACAGCTCCCGTCTCGGCTCGATATGGATGTCACTGGCGCGCTGATCAAAGGCATACTGCAACAACCAATCAACAATATTAATGACATGTTTATCATTAGCCTCGGGATCTTTTAAATCGCCGAGTTCAATTAATTGTTCGAAGTTAGTTACCAAAGACGGCTTGACGGCCGAGCCCGACGCACCATAAACAGAGCGAGACAGGCTATAAAATTCAACCGTATAGCGTTTAATGTCGGCAGGGTTAGCAAAGAGCTTTTTAACGGGCTTACGCACTACGTGCTCTATTTGCGGCTCCCAGTCGCTCATGAACGGCTGTGCAGTGACAATAGTGATCTCATCATGGGTCACATCAACACATAAAATATTATGCCGCTTAGCGAAGGCAAAAGACATTGTCTCTGTGACCTCGGCTACGTTTACTTTTAAGGGATCGATATTGTAGAGGGGTAATTCACTTTTACGAGATAACCACTTGCACAGTACTCGCTCAGTTAATTTTTGCCCGGGATTTAACGCATCATCTAAGTTGAGGCTGGCGATGTAGTTAAGTGGATGCAATATAGCTTGCTCACGAGACCGATTAGAGCCTCTGATACGATTTGCTGCAATAAACGACAAGTGTTTATCAGTGACTAAATCATCAAGCATATTTTGAATATCTAACAATTTATCCACTCCTGCCCTTCCTGTCATTTATGTCGTTTTGACGTCAGTCATACCTATCAAATTGATCTTGCATTGCAAGTTCATGTTATAGTTCGCTTTAAGTAAATGATAGTAGCAGACACGTGACAAACAACGCATTTATGACCTTTTTTGACCCGCTAACTCAGGTATAACTTCATCGAGTAGTGCGCATCACTCAAGAAAGCTCTTCATTAATTAAGCTTTAGTGGTCGATGGGCCCAACACTAGAAACTAAAACGAACATGTCGGCAATCGTCAGCCACTGGGGCAACATGTTCCACTGCCTCTTATATATTTTCTTATCGCCGATCTAGCTGAGTAGACATTTAATGAGCATTAATCAAAAACTGTTTCTTGATCAATTAACACAACTAATTAAAACTCCATCCGTCAGCTGTACTCAAGCTCATCTCGACATGGGCAATCGTCGGGTTATCGATCTACTTGCGAGCTGGCTGGAACCTCTAGGCTTCAACATAAACATTCAAGTGATTGAGGATGTCCACGGTGCCAACCGCAAAGCAAATTTGATTGCCACTTTAGGAAGTGGCGATGGCGGTTTAGTTTTTGCCGGCCACAGCGACACGGTTCCTTTCGACGAAAATCGCTGGCAACAAGATCCCTTTACGTTGAAAATTGAAGACAATTGCGCCTTTGGCTTGGGCGCTACAGATATGAAAGGCTTCTTCCCTACAGTTATAGCCGCTATCCAACCTTTTTTAGCCAAACCACTGAAGCAACCACTCATTATATTGGCCACCGCCGATGAAGAGACATCGATGAGTGGCGCCAAAGCTCTGGTGCATGCGCAGATACCCAAGGCACGCTTTGCCGTTGTTGGCGAGCCCACTAGTATGCGTCCGATACGAATGCATAAAGGTATCGCGATGGAGGCTATTCGTATTGAGGGTCGCGCCGGCCATTCGAGTGACCCCGCCCTTGGCAATAATGCACTCGATGTCATGGGCGATGTCATCAACGAGCTAAAAAGTTACCGAGCCGAATTGCAACAGAAATATCAACACGCAGGATTCACTATCGATGTGCCTACGATGAATTTTGGCTGTATTCATGGCGGCGACAATCCTAATAGGATTTGTGGACGCTGCGAACTAGAGTTCGACATCAGACCCTTACCGGGAATGAAGCTCGACAGTTTACGTGAGGATATCGATAAAAAATTAGCCCTTATTGCTCGCGAAAAAAATATTATCATAGACAGACACAGCTTATTTGCGGGCGTTAATGCCTTTGAGCAAATGGCTGAATCACCACTCATCAAAGCGGTCGAAGCATTAACACAACAACAAGCTCATAGTGTTGCCTTTGCCACCGAGGCGCCTTATTTTCAAGAACTCGGCATGGATGTCGTGGTCATGGGCCCAGGCTCTATTGATCAAGCGCATCAACCCAATGAGTTTATAGACCTCGGCGATATAGACTCCGCCGTGACAACACTACAAGGCTTAATTCAAAAGTTTTGCGTTGAATAGCCCTATCCCTAACCGCTAAATGCTTATGCTTCAAAAACAATGCTTAAAGTTCTTATCATCAAAGTAGGTAATGAAAACATCTACAAGCTCATCGATAATCGTGAAAAACATGCCAAAAGCAGGGATTATAAAATATGACTTCAAAAGAAAGAGATTTTGAGGTCATATTTAGAGCGTTAGATGCTCTCGACGAGCATAATTTATACGCGTCTATAACTCGACTTTTAAAAGGTTGTGGCTGTATTTTTTAAAAAGTGCGTTTAGTTTAGGCCGCATTGCTACTACCATTGTGTATCGGTATTTAAAGGCTCGAGGGTGCACAAACTGCGTCCCTATGGTTTAATCCGATGCATAAATAATACCTTTAAACAATCTCCTTTAATAAAAGATGGGCAGCATGAATACAATACCCGACCACGTCACTTCATTTAGGCAAACATCGCCCTACATCAAAGCTTATCGCAATAAGACCTTTGTGATTATGCTTCCGGGTGCCGCCATCAGCCACAGTAATTTCGCGAATATCATTCACGATATTGCACTACTCAATCACCTAGGTGTGCGTATAGTGCTGGTGCATGGTGCTCGTCGACAGATAGAACAACAGCTCGCACTCCACAACATCGATACTGACATTCATCAGGGTCGACGCGTCACTGACACGAAGGCACTGGGCTGCTTTATAAATGCCGTCGGTGCAACTCGCTTTGCGATAGAGTCTGCACTATCGACCGGCCTACCAAATTCGCCCATGTACAACGCTGATATACAAGTGCGCAGCGGTAATATTGTTACCGCGATGCCCTGCGGCGTTGTCGATGGTGTCGATTTACAATATACCGGCAAGGTTCGTAAGATCGATGCCTACGGTCTCGACGAAATGTTGTTCAATGGCTCGATTGCTCTTATTTCTCCTATTGGCTATTCGGTGACGGGAGAAACGTTCAATTTAACCTATACCGAGGTCGCCACCGAGATTGCTGTGGCCCTTGAGGCCGATAAACTCATTGCCTTTACAAAAGCCAATGGCGTACTCGATGACAAGGGCGAACTCCAGAAACAACTGACCTTATTGCAATGTGAAAAGCTACTCTTGTGTAAAGAATTGAGCACCAGCCACTTCTCGCTTAAGGCTTGCTATAACGCCTGCGATCGAGGTGTTAATCGAGCTCAGCTTATAAGCTATACCGAAGATGGCGGACTCATTAAAGAGTTATTTACTCGCGACGGTTTTGGCACCATGTTGCATCGCGATAGTTACGAGCTAATTCGTCGAGCGCGTATTGATGACGTGGGCGGCATTCTTAATTTAATCGAGCCGCTCGAAAAAGAAGGCGCGTTAGTCAAACGTTCGAGGGAGCGCTTAGAGCAAGAAATTGAGCATTTTACCGTCATGGAAATTGACGGCACTATCATTGCTTGCGCAGCACTTTATCCTTTTTTACACGATAATGCGGGTGAGCTTGCATGCATGGCAACTCACATCGATTACCGTAAAAATGGTAGGGCAGCCAAATTACTGGCGCACATAGAAAAGCAGGCATCAAAGATAAAAATGAAGCAGTTGTTTATTTTAACGACACAAGGTGAACATTGGTTTCAAGAGCAGGGGTTTATCTTATCTTCGCTAGAGATACTTCCCCAAGAGCGCTTGAAGGTTTATAACTATCAACGCAACTCTAAAATTTTTGTGAAAGAAATCTAATTAAGAATGACGACAACTACTCCAACAGTACCCGATGCCGCGCCGCTTTTTGGCGGACGTTTCTCTCGATTCTTTGGACGCTTTTGCCTAAAAGCTTTAGGCTGGCGCTTAACTGGCAAGTTCCCCGATTACTCTAAAGTTATTTTAGTCGGAGCGCCCCATTCGTCGAACTGGGATTTCGTTCTCTCTATGTGTTGTAGCTTGGCCTGTGGCATAAAGCTTTCTTACCTGATGAAAGAAGAAGCGTTTGTTTGGCCATTGAGGGGCTTATTTCTATATCTCGGGGGCATTCCCGTCGATAGAACATCGTCGCAAGATATCGTGCCACAAATAACTCACTGGATAAAAACTAATGACAAGATATGGATCGCCATCACCCCCGAAGGCACTCGCTCAACGGTAACGCGTTGGAAAACAGGTGCCGCAAGAATGGCATGGGCTGCACAGGTGCCTCTTGTGTTAGTTGGTTGGGATTACCCTAAAAAAACGATCACTATTGGCATGGAGTGGCAACCCACTGGCGATGCCGAAGCCGATACCGCTAAAATGAAAGCCTACGTTGGCAGACACTTTATCGGAAAGAATCCCGCTAAATAGCTCTGAATTGTTCGACTAAAATATGTAGCTAAACATTAATGACCAGCATTATCCATTTTTGTAATTGACATGATTTCGAAAAATAGCCCACAAAGCTCGTTAGCAAACGAGTATAAAAAAGGTTCTAAATATACTGACTAGGCCGTTAAATTTATAATGACGCTGACTAATCAAATTCCAACTTTAATCGCTCATCGCGGCTACTCTGGTTGCTACCCCGAAAATACCTTATTAGCTTATCAGGCAGCTTACGATTGTGGCGCGCGTTTTGTAGAGTTAGATATTCAACTGACCGCCGATCTTGTTCCTGTTTTACATCATGATCGCAGCCTTAAACGTATGAGCGGTGTTGATATAAACATTGCCAATATCACCGTGGCACAACTGGAAGTATTCAGCGCCGCCTACGCACTGCGCTTTAATGATAAATTTTCCAACAATACTTTTACGTCCTTTCAAATATTTTGCGAGTGGCTAAAAAATCATCACGACGTTACCGCTTTTGTTGAAATCAAACAAGCATCTATCGATAATTTTGGTTTAACAAGCGTAATGCAATCAACGCTTAAACAAATTTCAGATACGAATACGCAGTCGCAATGTATTGTTATTGCCTTCAATTCCGAGGTTATAGATTACACACAAAAAAACTCGACCTTAAGAGCGGGTTGGATTCTACCTGCTTGGAGTGACAAGCAACATTCAATAATGAACACCTTACAGCCCGACTTCGTGTTTTGCGATGTCGACATTCTCCCAACCAACAATAACAATATTTGGCGCGGCAAATGGGAGTGGGCCGCTTACAACTTAGATGATATAGATTCAGCGATTGCGATGGCAGCCCGAGACATCTATTTTTTAGAAACTAACGAAATTGGTACCTTAGTGAAGAGTAAAGCATTACACCCATCGACCAAAATAAACTCTTAAGTAACTGAACTTTACTTATTACTCTCTACTTAGTACTTTAGACTAATATTAATTGACGATTGCTATAAAACTAACGGGGTATTTTGTCTAGCTTGTATTCACGCTCTCGTTATAGTTTAGAGACTACAGACCCTGATAGATTATAAGAATCTTGAACTTAATCGAGGCGGCATGACTCTCCTAAACAGGATGTGCACGACAACCCTCATACCGCCGCAAGTATTTTTAAGCTGCAATGAAGATATATTGATATTTTTTGGTGAGTAAAAACGTCATTGCGCCTTGATATAATCAGTCGCGTAAGCATATTTACTATCGACGGGTTTAGACTTGACGAACTAAAGAGCCGCTTCATAACTTTTGGTCGTTTTACTAGTGGGAATACACGTTAATTGAATATCAATCAATAGTTTTGAAGTCGCCCTAGATGATGTTATTTTTAAATAATTAATAACAGTGCCTATTTTATATTTAGAAAACTACTAGAGCTACCTAAATATTCGTAGCCAGGTCCAGAGTCTAAGGATATCCGCTAATGCTGCTGCAAAGTAGGTTAACGCAGCTGCGCGCAGCACTTGCTCTACTGCAGGAATATGATCTGCGTGCACGTAACCCTCTTTTAAAATAGGCAAGGCTTTGTTAAAACTAGCGTCGTATTCTTCGGGTAGTATTGCTACATACATTAAAGCTGATGCGAGCATGGTTACAATACCTATTATCGCCGAAAATAAAATGATGTGGGGCATTTTAAAAACAATGGTAATTATGGGTATACCTAGCAAGATGGCAGTGCCCACTTTTTTAATAATAAATGCCTTACCTAAATACCTTGCTCGCAGTAAACTGACGGGTTCTTTTCTAATAAACTGAATGGCGTGTCCAACCTCATGGGTTGCCACAGATATTGCTGTTATCGACTTACCCTCGAAGATACTTGGGCTAAGCGATATGATTTTTTCGCTGGGGCTGTAATGATCTTGCCCCTCAATACCCATTTCTACTTTGACGCCATCAAGCTTGAATCTCTCAACCAAGTGCTGGGCTAATTCGCCACCGGTCCCAGACATCGCCTTAATTTCTGCTGAGTGTCGCTTCAACACATACTTGACCCACAGGTGTGGGCCGTAGGCGAGAAAGATCATAATAGCTATACCAATACCGATAATCATTTTAGTTACACACTCTATTTTTAATCGTTAACTAGCGAACTTAAAATATATTTTATGCCTTGCTACCAATAGGCATTTTTTTAGAAAATCATCACAGTGACAAGAGCTGATCCAGCGCTGTACGTAAATCAGCTTCGCTAATACCACGCCTAAAGACTGACTGTCTCGAGCCGTCTAGACCAAACATTACAAGAGCAATAGGACCTACTTTTTGTTGTTTCAAAAAGTTACGACCTATCGGGGTATCTACATCTACAGCCAAGAAATTCACTTTTTCTGCGTAATCTGGGCGTACTTTGTTGAGCAGCGCCATCATTGTAGTTCCACCGACGAGATGTTTGTCATGTGTAAGCACAATACTTACTTCACCCTGCCCTATAACTGACAAATCATCTTTAAAACCCTTTGGCAGTAACAGCACACCGGCAGCGACCACACCAAATATAGCTAAGATAATACCTAGTTTAATGAGCTTGGCCGAGCCTGTTTGCTTGTCATTCATACAAATATAAACCTGAAATAATTAAGCTGACTAGATCAGCCAAATCTATCTGGCTGCTAGCTTAAGCCAAGTAATAATAGCTTTAGAGCCTTACAATAAACTTATACTTGGATAGTTTAAGCAACTTAAAATAGTGTCTTCATTAGCTCTAAACTATCTTCTTATACGCAACAAAATTTCTTATTTCTTACTCACAAGGCTATAACAATCATTTAAGCTTGTTATTTCTACAATGCTTATGTGTGCTAGTAAATTCCTTAACTCACTACTGACACAGACTTAGGATTAATCTTATATACAAGGCTGATTTTTGCATGGCTTGCTGAAATGCAGATACTTTGTATGGAACAAGCTTAGCCAAAACTAGTAACTGGACAAGTCTAGTTAAGAATGTCATTTAAACAATTAGCTAAAAGACGACAACAGTACAGATTAGCTTTCTCTGCAAGAGGTATCATCAATACGTCGAGAAAGACAAGACCAAACCGCTCTAAGCTTATGGCATTAAACTAACGGAGTGACTAAACCCTAGTTACTAAGAATGCTGTTAAGTTGTTGTTCTATAATATTCGCTGTATCGACACTGATACCACTTCTTTGCATAACTCTTAGTCCCCAGATCGTGAGCATAATCTGACTAGATTTTGTAATTACATCGGATGAGGCTGAAATTTGGCCCTGTTTTTGAGCGTGGATTAAAGCGACCAAAAAAATATCTTTATATTTATCCGTATATTTTTCCAATAGCATTTTAATTCGAGGATTATGTGGAGACATTTCTATTAAGGTGTTAACAAAAAAGCAACCCTTGCCAGAGAGGCCTTTATCTTGAGGAAATTTTTTAAAGAACGTGTAAATGTTGTCGATATAATTCGTATCCGATAATAGTGCGGCTTCTATGCTCTCGAGGCTTTGGTCACAATAAGACTCTAAGGCCGAAACAAACAAATCTTCTTTCGAGTGGTAAGATGCGTAGAGGCTTCCTGGGTTTAAGCCCGTCGCTATTTTAAGGTCGGCCATACTCGTTGCCGAGTAGCCTTTACTCCAGAAAACTTTCATCGCTGCAGCGATGACTTCTTCGCGCTTATGTTCTAAAGGTCTAGCCATAGTTTAAAAGATCTTGTTAGGGTCGATTTTAAAATTATAGTTGACTGATCGCTCAAAAACAAATATTCTATTATTGAACGATCAGTCAATTATTATTTTTAATGAACACTAGACGGAGACAATGTTATGAACGTATTGAAGCCGCGTCAAGCAGCCCCAGAGCTGTCAATTGAGACGCTAAAAGGCAATTGGAAATTGACGGATCAGAGGCCCGATAGTTTTACTATGATTGTGTTTTATAGAGGGCTCCATTGCCCATTATGCTTGAAATATTTGACGGAACTTGAGTCAGTTTTGTCCGATTTTGCTGACGTGGGCGTCGGTGTGATTGCGCTCAGTAGTGACGACCAAGACCGTGCTCAACAAACAGCAGCAAGATCAACACTTGAAGACTTAACACTAGGCTACGGGCTAACTGCCGAGACAGCTCAAGTATGGGGTCTGCACCGCTCAGCAGGTAAGGGCGAGACTTCGACTGGCGTCGAAGAGCCCGATGAGTTTAACGAACCAGGTCTATTTCTTGTCAGACCTGACAATACGCTCTATTGGTCGAATGTGAGTACTATGCCTTTTGCACGCCCGAATTTTACAGAGATCTTAGGAGCCGTAAAATTTGTTGTTGCCAATAACTATCCTGCCCGTGGCGAATTAGCTTAATGGATACTAG
>JBLIME010000011.1:0-24468 GCA_047638515.1 Pseudohongiellaceae bacterium | reverse complement strand
GGTGCGTTACTGACTATTCGCAAAGAAATAGAGGCCGAAGTCGATAGTCTGGTGACGGCGACAAGAGAGCTTGAAAAAGAAACTCAGCAATCGACAGTGTCGACTCAAAACATATCTAGCTCCATCGAGAATGTCGCGAAACGCGCTAACGATGTCAGTGAGACCATTCAAAAAACCGCAGACATTGCTCAATCTGGCGGCACGGTAATTAATACCTGTGTCGATTCTATGGAGCAAATTGTCGACCTCATTCAAACAACTCATCAAGAGGTTATAGATCTTGATGCCTCGAGCACGCAGATGCTGGGTATCGTCGACTCGATTAACGGTCTTGCCAATCAAACTAATTTATTAGCCTTAAATGCCGCCATTGAAGCGGCCCGTGCCGGCGAAGCGGGAAGAGGCTTTTCTGTAGTGGCTGACGAGGTGCGCGCACTCGCTCACAAAACCGTAGATGCAACCAGCGGTATTAGCAAAATCATTAATAACTTTAACGAACAATCCAAACGCATGAGCGCGCTGATGATGCAGGGAACTAGCCTAGCGTCGTCGGGGCAAGAAAACGCCCATAGTGCGATGACCTCGTTTTCAACTATTGAAGAAGAAATTCAAAATATTGTTGCGCAAATGGATCAGGTGGTCATTGCTGTCGAGCATATCTCCCACAACACAACAGACATCAGTGATCAAGTTAAAGACATCAGCGCACAAAGTGAAAGTATAAAAATCACCCGCAAGGTCTTGCAAAAACACGTGCATAGCTTATCTGAGCAGTCACAGATACTCGATGAATCTACGAATCGCTTTATTTTATAGCCGCCACGCTAGCTTTTGAAAGTTGTAAGGCCTGTTACCAGTAACTTGATGCTGGTAACAGGCCTTACTTGTGTAATATTATTAATATTTTATACAGCCTTTCATCAACAAAGCGATTATTTATCATGACTCTCGACACGAACACAGTAAGCACAATACCCAGCTTATCCGCCGTAGAAATTGAACCGACACAAACAGCAACTGCTAGCATAATTTGGATGCATGGCTTAGGTGCTGACGGCAACGATTTTAGAGATGTAATCCCCGCTTTAAACTTGCCCAGCACCTTGGCTATTCGTTTTATATTTCCCAATGCACCGAAGCTGGCTGTCACGATTAACAATGGTGCTATTATGCCCGCATGGTACGATATTTTAGCAATGGATATTGACCGAACTATCGACACAGAACAGTTAACGAATTCGTCAACATTGGTCGGCGAGTTTGTGAGCCGCGAATTGGAACGTGGCATAGCCAGCGAGCGTATTATTATTGCAGGGTTTTCTCAGGGTGGCGCCGTCGCTTATGAACTTGCACTTAGTCACCCGAGACGCCTAGGTGGCCTAATGGCTTTTTCAACTTATTTTGCAACCAAAGCGACCATAGAACTGAACCCCATCAACGAAAGCCTACCCATCTTAATTGCCCATGGAACCAACGATAACGTCGTGCCTTGCATACTTGGCGAACAAGCTAACCGCTTATTAAAAGACAAGAACTATGCGACCGAATACAAAACGTATCCCATGGAACATAGCCTTTGTATCGAACAAATAAATGATGTCTCTGCTTGGCTACAAGCTCGATTATTGTAGATTAATTGCGTTTTTTCTGCTTCCAAGTGCCGCCATATTGATAGCTAGCTTGCACCTTAGCGATCGCTTGGCAGGCGCCACAGGCAAAAATCCAAGGTTCTTGGACTTGCACTTTAATGCGATATAATACTGCCTCGCCTTTGCCGCAACTATCGCAACATTTTATAGAGCGATGTCGCTGCACTTTACCCATGTGAATATCTCAAATTGAAGCACCTTACTCTAAGCTTAGCTTGTCTTATTTCGAACAGGCTAAAACTGACGACTTACTGCCAAGGCGACAAAAAGTAGGTGGTTCTTGCTGGACGGCACTTACTTGACGGCACTCTATAATTGGCCCCTGTTGAGCATCACCTACCAAGTCCATCAGATGTATCGAAAGGCTACGCGTTATAACTTGAGGCGCAAGCAGCTTGACGGGTAAATCAGCAGATTAAAATAGCCGTTATATATATAACAATGCAGCAAAAAAGGCGATTAACTGCAGCGTGTTGATCAATACCGTTGCCCTGTGGAACATATCAAATTTTGATTTTTGATCATTGTCTGAGGCCGTATTTGCCATCGGCATAAGTACTTGGCGAGAAATCAAGAAGCCCACTAGCGAGCCCCCCCCAATCATTGCCTGGAAGTTATCACCCGTCAGCAACGAGACGACTAAGTACAACAAACTAAACAGAGCAAAATACAGATAATAAAAAGGAAAGAAGGCACGGATAAAGGGCCGCGCCACGTCTATTTTTATTTTGATAAAAACTAAGGGAGCGAACAAGATCTGAAAGGTGACCATACCTCCAAATATGATGGATAACAAAACTAACTGGAGTACATCAAGCATAAATAGAGTTCTCTTTTGTTTGGGTGTAGGTATATGATAGACGAGATTTGGTTAAATATAAGCTGTATCCCCTTTATACTGATTAAAAGGCTCTAGGGTTTGCTTTAGCCTAAGTGCCAAACTCTTCCTGTGCGGTCAAATGTTTTAAAGCCTGCATGTCTACAGACAGTGAATATTGTAACGTAGCTGAGCCGTGACTGATCTTTTTTAGTCCGTCAGACGGGTCGCTAGTCGTCAGTATATTTGAATAGGCTGCGTTCTTCTGACGAGCGCGAGACACCAACTTGGCGGATTAAAAAAATTAGGAGAGCCCGCTTATGGTTTGGGTCACGTCAATTGATCTCGGCAAAAAAGCATTTTATACTTCTTATAATCAAAAATAATATTGGCGCTAAAGATGGTTACCACAAACACTGATAACGACGTGACAATAATAACTCTATCGCCTAATCGGTCAGCGGAGTGGAAAGATATTAAAAAGTGGCTATTGGTTGTTAGCATGCCCGCCATGATAGTGGCATTGGGTTGGTTCTTTGTTGGAGTATGGATTATTCTACCTTTCGCTTTATTAGAACTTAGCCTGCTCACCTATATTATGTACTCGGTCTGCTACAATAATTACCGTAAGCAACTCATCACCATCGCGCATAAAAAGGTAACCTTCTCCGCGGGCATAGGTAAGGTCAGCCGTGAGTATGTCTTCACTAGACCAGAGTGCTACCTTGCGGTAACAACTCCCAGAAAACCTATCGACAACCTAGAACTGGCCTTAAAAAATGACTTATACACAATCCCTGTTGGCGAGTTTTTGAGCCCTGATGACCGAGCTAAGGCAAGACAAAAAATACGTGATGCAGGTGTCATTGAAGTCTCTGCGCGCTGGTGGGCTAACTAGATAGTTGTTGGATCGACGAGTCTCAATCAAAATTTCGTGACTTATGTTCATGCCCATGGAACCTATACTAATCACTACCACCACGATTTAAGATGCCAAGGGCGTAAGATCCCTCTAAAAAACTGTCTGACCTAAATCTCCTTTAACGCTAGAGAGCACCTTGCATTGCAAGCTGCCGCACTTACTCTTAGTTGATCAGTATCTCGCCATTAGCTACCGTAAACGTAGCCGCGGGAATAGCCGCAGTACCTTGCCACGGCCCCATGCCGCCATCTAGCTTATTGATGCGCCAGACAATGCTGTTTTCATTTATCTTACAGTCGTAAAAAAATATTTTGCCCTCGCCGCCCCTTACCTGATGCACGGTGATTATATCACCGTCGATAGTTGCTCTATTAAAATCTCCATTCATTGGCGACTGGCTTTTAACAAACTCTAGGCACACTTCGGATTTGGTGGCGCCATTTAAAGCGGGGTTTTTATAGGTGGCCTCTTGATCTTCCATGCTTCGACCATAGATCCAAATTGCTATCAATATGGCGAAGCCCGCGTAGTAATACCACTCTAATGGCCTACTTTTGTATTCAATCGTGTCTTTTATATTTGTTTTTAATTGACCCATTTTTGTATTGGGAACGTTATTGTCATCTGAATGTTTTGAACTCCCTATATTATTAACCTCTGATTCATTTTTTGAGTGTTTATTTTTTTTATCGTCAGTCATAGTGCATAGCTACTTGTTAAATTAGATGTGGCTTTATTAAATTGAAAGATATCGAGAGATAGTGATGGGCCATGTTAGATTGAGCGCACAAGATTTGATCGATACAAAGTGCATCTTCAGCAAACTTTTTAATGAAAAATCATTAGCGGGCCAGCATTACCTAGGCTGTGCCGTATTCTTGATCAGTAAATTCATCAGTAAGTTTATAGATCATCTTTAACAACTACCACCTCATTTTGGTCACTAGCTACATTGTCACGCCTGATAAGGTCGCAAATTCAGGGCTGAGAGGGTCACCCTTCAACTAAAATATACGACATAGCTGAGTAGTATCTGGCCTTAGAGTGTCGCTTACGCGAGAATAACGGTAGGATGATAGAGAACTCAAACAATCATAGACTCAGCATCAGAATTAACATTAGCACTGACGAAAAGTCAGCTTTACATCAGCGCTGTAGCTAGGCCCTTGTACCGAAGCGTTCGGAGGGGGCTCTTCGTGCGCGATAACGCGACGTCGTCGCGAGGCAACAGTAGATGATTGCTACGGTGAAGCGTATAATAATAACTATTCTTATAAGGCATAAATCATCATATGAACGACACTATTAATTACAAAAGCAACCCCCTGCACGGTCTGAGCTTACAAAACTTATTAATTGAAATTGTCGATCATTACGGTTTTCAGATTCTACATGCCTATCTCAACATCAATTGCTTTAAAACTAACGCCAGTATTGAGTCGAGCGTCAAGTTTTTAAAAAAAACCACCTGGGCAAGAGAGAAGGTTGAGAGTTTTTATTTATATGACTTTAGAAGTCTACCCCGAGCCTCGGACGAACAATTTGAGTTGCCACCTAGAGATCGCGTTATCCCCGAAGGTCAAGTTCCTGGCGAACCCGCTGAGTTAGATCTAGAAGACGCCGCGCGCTTAAAAGAAAAACGCGCTAAAAAAGCCGCTGATTTTGGCGACAATAATAAACGCCCATCGCGCTCAAGCTTTCATCACTAGAGCACCATTCGAGCAAAGCGTTGCTGATGTTGGCGAGGTGGAGCCAATAAGGTGCGGCATCTCTGCTTGAGTGTAACCGCAGCGACAGATCTATCTTAACAAATAGACACCCCACTGGCGTAATAGCGCTGTCAACAAACTTATTAATGCGTTGTACCGTTAGCGATACGGTGCCAGCTGCCATCCTTAATACTAACTTTTATTGTCTTGACTGGTCGGATAGATTTTTAAAAAAAGTCGCGCTGTTGTCAATAAGAAAAAAATTTAAAAAGTTGATTATAATTGTTATTGCTCGACACCCAAGGTGTCGAATCAGTGCCTAAACTTATATAAATAAATGGGTGACTGATATAGATCGTCGAGCTGAATAATCTTAATAGGCTGCTGCGCTGGTAATGCAAAATAATTACTGATCAAATATTTTAGCTGGCCACCCTGCGCGTTAATTTGAGTCTCTAAGTCGTGCATGCCTTTGGGATATAAAAAACATAAAATGATTGCGGCATTGGTTAAATCTGCGCGTGAAAAGTTTTTTCGATAGACCTCGATATTTTTTAGTCTCAGCAATTTTTTAAGCATTAACGTGGTGAGCCATGGCACTATTGATAGCTCGTAACCGATTACTTTGAGATGTGGATGTTGTTTTGCCAGTGGTACAAGTAAGTTGCCCCAACCGCTACCTAATTCAAAAATTGGCCCCAAATTTGCCTCCTCAGCTATTTCACCTACCATCTGCAACATAGCTTGACGCGCTTTTTTTGAGCTAGGCATAGGAGCGATACCTGAAACCAGCGTACTCCAAACAATCGAAATTAAAGTAAAGACGCTAAAGGCGAGTAGTACTGTTTCAAGAACGGGCAAAGGCTTAGTCTCTTTTTTATTAGATTTATATTGATAGTTACACTTAGACGCTGCCTTTGATACTCATTTTAAGCATGTCTAAAAATTAAGAAGGTTATAGCGGCATGAGACTTAAAGGGTAGTTATTTTCGAGCATCATCGAGCCTGAGACAGCCCTCTACTCAGAGGTAGATATTAAATACAGTGTCATTTAGTTTTGAGCCATCAAACGTTCAGTAAATAGGTATACTATCTTTGTAAAGACCTTGTGATAATACGTAATGACTGAGCTACGGCTTTGCGTTGCCTTGAGCGGCTATTCCAGATTCTCGTACTTATGTTGACCTGTGCTCACCTATTTTTAACTCTGCTCTCTAGGCGTCTTAAATGTCAGATTCTAACGACCATAACAGCTTTCCGGCAGCTGCCGTTGCGCTCATCATCGCCACTGGTATTGTGCTGGCGGGCATGGATGCACTCGCAAAGTTTCTTGCGCTGCAAGTACCCATCATCATGGTGCTGTGGGGGCGATATTTTTTTCACACCGTCATTACCTTTAGCGCCTATGGCCTCAAAACTCGATCGCTGCAGTTTCTGCGCGCGCGTAAGCCGGGGCTACAATTTGTGCGCGCGGGTGCCCTGTTTGGCGCCACCTTCTTTATGTACCAAGCCATTACCCGCATGCCACTAGGCGATGCGGCCGCCATCCAATTTTTAGCACCGGTGTTAGTTACAGCGCTTTCAGGATTACTACTTGGGGAACAGGTTGGCCCGCGTCGCTGGGCGGCGGTTGCTTGCGGTTTTATCGGTGTCTTATTAGTAGCTCGGCCGGGGTCTGGCGTACTCGGCTGGAACGCATTACTACCCCTTGCAACGGCGGTGCTACTAGCAATCTACATGATGATGACGCGTATTATTCGAAATCAAGACGATCCTGCAGCGACAACCTTCTATTCGACCGCACTGGGTGCACTGATACTAAGCGTGATGGTGATCTTTAATTGGGAGACACCAACCCAGTTACAATGGGGCCTAATGATTGCTATGGGTGCCACCGGTGCGGTGGGGCACTATATGCTAGTAAAGGCATTTCACACGGCCGAGGCCTCGATGCTGGCACCGTTCACCTACGCGCAAGTGTTGGCCGCTATCATCTGGGGATTGCTGTTGTTTGGAGATGTACCGAGCCTTTGGACTATCAGCGGCGCTGGCGTTGTTATCTCTAGTGGACTCTATGTGTGGTATCGCGAAACTCGTGTTGCCAAGTTGCCAAAACCGTCGTAACCGGTTCAAAGCTTGAGGGGTCAAACTAAGTTGATTGGTTTAATTCTGCTAGAGCAAGCTTACCATGATTAATGTCTTCGATATCCTTAGGCATCTGTTCTCCCCACATCTGTTCTGTGCCTGTCGAAGGACACAGTAGGTCAACCAGCAGAGCCATCCGTGCTGGTTGGCGTTTGCACACAGAAGATGCAATCGGGCAGGCGGTATTTCACCAAAGGTTAGCCGTGGGCGAAGCTCAACTTGGCCACTGTGAATGGCACTGATGGCACAACCCTTATGCAGCAATGAGTGAAGGGCATCGCTAAAATAATATGCCTAAGTTTATTTTAGCGCTAAAGACTCGATAAAATCTTACGAATTTTTATATGTACACCCTAAAAAACTGTAGCCAAAAACGAGCAATTAGCGTGTTGGTGCTAGTCACCGTTATGTCGCTGATATGTCTTATCAGGCGCAAGAATCTTTACGACACATGTGCTGCTTAACTGACTCCAACTTATTATCAATTTAAAAAAAATTAAAAGATTTCGTTAACCCGTGTTTCTTAAACCTGCTGCTATACCCGCAATTGAGACCATTAGACCCTGTTCGAGTAAAGGATCTTTACCCTCTTCTAATAAGCGCAAGCGATGCATTAATTCAACCTGAGTAATATGCAAGGGATATATATATGGGTTGCGTCGCTGCAAGGTTTCTCGCAACAAAGGATTGTTTTCGAGCAAGGTATGCCCGCAGATTTTCTGTATGGCTTGGGTCGCCTGCTCTAAACTCTCCCGCAACTCGTCGCCTAAACCAATGAGCTCATCTTGCTCTGGCGACTGACTTAATAAACGCTGCTCATAATAGGCCGCAACGCGACTATCAACTTTAGCTAATACCATTTCTTGCATATCTATTAGCATGTTGAAAAAAGTCCAATTTTTATGCATGTCTTGCAAAATAGTTTGCTGATTGCTGTGCTGATCACCCTCTAACAAATCCATTAAGGCCTTACCTGTGCCTAACCATGCTGGCAACATAAAACGCATTTGCGTCCAAGCAAACACCCAGGGTATAGCTCGTAAACTTTCTACGCCTCCGCTTGCATGGCGTTTTGCTGGACGGCTACCTAATGCTAGGCGACGTAATTCCATTTCCGGGGTTACCTGCCTAAAGTAAGGCACAAAACGTGAATCGTGGTGCACAATACGACGATATTCTTGCACAGAAATATCAGCTAATTGCTGCATCGTATTGCGCCACTCTTTTTTCGGTGGCGACGCAGGCGCCAGCGTTGCCTCCAAGGTACCAGCTGTATACATTTCTAGATTTTCTAGTGCAAGGTCGTGTAAACCAAATTTAAACTGAATCATTTCTCCCTGTTCAGTAACGCGTACACTTCCCTTAATAGTGCCCGGAGGTTGCGACAATAATGCAGTGTGAGCAGGACCACCGCCACGGCTCGCAGAACCGCCGCGGCCATGAAAAAGCGTAAGATGAACACCGTGTTTTTGACAGATCTGACTCAGACTTTCTTGAGCTCGGTACTGCCCCCACGAAGCAGCAAAAAAACCTGCATCTTTAGCTGAGTCAGAATAACCAATCATGACTTCCTGCTGACCATTGATTGATTGCTTGTACTGATCAATTTCAAGTAACCGATTCATCGTCTCAGCAGCCCCTTCTAAGTCACTCAGGGTTTCGAACAAAGGCACAATGCGCTGTGGATTCTTACAACCCATTTCTTTTTGCAACAACCTTACTGCCAGTACATCGGAGGGATAAGTGGCCATCGAAATAATATAGGCCCCCAGTGCCGAGGCGGGTTGATCAGCTAAAATACTGAAGGTATCTAATACTTCACGTGTTTGCTCTGTGGCGGGAAAATCGGTGGGAATCAGTGGACGCAAACTTTCAATTTCTGCCAGTAAAAAGGTTTGCTTATCGGCTTCGCTCCAATCTTTGTAGGACACACCATTTAATTGGATGCCGAGATAATCAGTGACCTCACTAATAGTATCGCGATGCAGGGCAGAATCCTGACGAATGTCCAACTTTAGTAGGGTTAGCCCAAAGCAAGCTACACGGCGCATAATTGTACTCAGGCTACCCTCTGCAATATCGCCTAGCCCGCATTCTAACAGTGAGTCGTATATGAGCTGAAGAGGCTCTAACAACTCGTCATCAAACTGGTAGATATCCGCATGTTTTGCCTCATACGTCGATGATGCGGAAGCGTTGACTTTAGCCTCTGCCCAATCACGAGTGTTCTCCAAACGTTGGCGCACGCCACGAAGTAACTCACGATAGGGTTCTCGGTGAGCGCCAACTCTATCTCTAAGGGCCTGATTGCACTCGCCAAAAGATAGATCTTGTCGCAGCTCACTAATGTCATTAAATAACAAATGAGCTGCCTGCCAACGCCCTAAAGTTAATACATGTTGAGTCACGCTTGCGGTTACATTAGGGTTGCCGTCACGATCACCTCCCATCCAAGATGTAAATCTTATGGGTGTGGCGGATAACGGTAAGCGTTGCCCTGTATGTTGATATAACAGCTCGTCAAACTTTACTAAAAAATTAGGTAGAGCCGTCCATAAAGATTCCTCTATCGCTGCATAGCCCCACTTTGCTTCATCAATAGGTGTTGGTTTTTGCCGGCGGATTTCATCGGTATGCCAACTAGCCAATATGCGCCGGCGTAAGCGCTTAAGTTGGCGCTGCTCAAAGGGAGGCGTGATATCGCTGCTGTCTAGATCAGACAAGATGTCGCTAATTTCATTATATTTTCGGCGCAGCGTTCGACGGGTAACTTCTGTAGGGTGAGCCGTTAAAACCAACTCAACCTGCATTGAACTCATAGCTTGGGCTAAATCGTCGGCCTTTACACCTTGCTTCAATAACCGCGGCAATAATTCATCAAGAGTACCCAGCAGTGCCTCACCAGACTCATTGCGAAGCTGATTACGACCGCATCGAACTTGATGGTGCTGCTCGGCAATATTGGCGTAATTTAAAAAATGAGTAAAAGCGCGAGCCACTGGAACTAGCTCATCGTCAGACAACTTACCCATAAGTTCTACTAGCGATGTCCAATCTTGGCTACTTTGACTACCAATAGCCTTGTCTCGGATTTCTTCAACACGATGATAGAGCGCATCACCTAACTGCGAACGAATAGTGTCACCTAAAATACTGCCCAATAAACGAATATTATCACGCAGCTGAGTTTGTAGATTAGACATACTAATTACCTTATTAAAATCATTAATGATAAATAAATATTGTTCGCAACGATCGAAGTCGCTAGACCGGAATAAAAAAGTGGATCTTGACCAACCGCCTTTTAACGCTAAAGAATCTTGCTTTATCCACTGGTATAATTTGGTTAAGCAAAAAGGCGCTGCGCCCAAACGGTTAAACCTTTGGCCACGCTGCCAAAGTGATCGCCATCAATAATTTCAATTCCCTTAAGCTTTTGTTCAACTGCATGTCTTATTACCTGAGACTTAGCAGCGCCACCGGTTATGTAAACTAAATCAGGTAGACAGGCTGACTGGCTCATTACCTCATCGATTAACTTAAGCATTGAGGCAACGTTGCGACCTACCGCCAAAGAAAATTGCTCGCGTGTCACTGCACAGGCTAATGACGCCTCGACGGACGAAAGATCCACATCGCAGTGCGTATTTTCAGAGAGAAAGATTTTTGTTTTCTCTGCAACACGCACGAGTTGGTGATTTTTTTTATCGTCGCGCAACTGTATAAAGCGAGAGAAAAGATCTGGTTGTTCACACTCGGCTAAATACCGTTTGAGATTATAGCCTGTCTGTTTGCTATTAAACGTCGCTTGCTCCGCCAAATTATTGGTTCTTACCGCATTCCAAAATACTTGGTTAGGAATAATACCACCTCCTTTAAAATGTGAGTTTAGGCCAAACAGTGGCATAAAGGCGCTGCCTGCTAGCTGTATGTCAAAATCGTTGCCGCCAACGCGGCTACCGCTATTACCTAAAACATCGTCGAATCGAGCGGTTTTATCGCGAAAACTTGGCCCCATACTCACCATTGAGCAATCCGTTGTACCACCGCCAACATCCACAACCAGCACAGTTTTATTCTCGGTGAGACCCATCTCAAAATCTAGACCTGCCGCCAGCGGTTCGAATAAAAACTCTACCGACTTAAAGCCTGCACGCATTGCAGCAATAGTGAGTATGTCGATCGCCCGACGGTTGCTCTCCGTCGGGTCGATCCCCTGAAAATTAACGGGGCGACCAATCACCGTGTGATTGATTGTTTGACCTAGACTAGCCTCAGCGCGCTGCTTAATATTGAGCATCATGACTGTCACAATATCTTCAAAAAGCTCTGTCGCTTTAAGGTGCAAGCCGCTACTGCCCAAAAAAGATTTTATCGATTTAACAAAATAACCTTCGCCGGGAAAATTGAGATACTGAGCATAGGCCTCTTGCCCTACAAAGACCGTTTGCATCTCAGCTGGAATGTCTTCGTTCATGTGAACGCGTCTAGCACTGGCTAATTGCTCGGTGCGCTGAAACATATAATCATCTTGCGAGTTTTTATCGGTCATTAGCAGCGCCGCCGCTTCACAAATCAAATCTCGATCAAGTGAATAGAGCGTAGAGGGCATAAGCACCTCACCCTTGTCGATGGGGAGCAGGCGCACCTGGTTCTCACTATTAACGATGCCCATCGCACAATTTGAAGTGCCGAAATCGAATCCTGAAAACATACTAACCCTCATTGTTGACCACATTTCATGAAGCGTGGTGGCTGACTTTTTTAATGGATGCCATGGAATGCATAACGCCTAAGAGTTGATGCTGATAACTAACGACTTGAAGCGCTAAACCTATTCGTCGTCACCTTACAAACTGCCCAATTAATAAATGGTAAACTAACAATACTTGCTGCATTGCTTAGGCGCTGACGCTTTTACGCGGGCAGGGAGAAAAAGGAACATGAGGCTTTTACAACATCATTGGCTGTGTCGATAAGGCGAACCGAAAACACTAATCGATGCGTTTTGAAGACAGTGGCGGACTATACAGAAAACCTGCCCTAAGCCGAAGCTTTTAAGGCAAATAATAGAGACGTTGATGATCAACTATTAAAAGGCCTTTATCTTGGCTTTTTTAACAGCCCGTTGGTGATATCGGTCCATGCATAAGTTGACACATTAGGCATAAGGTTGGAACTCGTTATCGGTTCTAATGATCTAGCCTTTAAAAGGAGTTTAAAGCAATCTCTAAAGTATAAATGTGCATTTTGATGCAGTGAGTATTAAAAAAATCATCATGTCGCTGGTTATGACTTAGTCGTTGACACAGCTACCCTTGCTTTCACCTAGTAGTTTTTTGATTTCTTAATTTTTTGGTTAAGCTATTAAAAATGCCTTGGCTCACACAGTTGCTAGAGTTATCTACTCATCGAGAGTTTGGTACAGAAGGACCGAGCTACTTTAAAACCAGGCGCTCTATTGCTTCGTAACACAGTTTTAGAGTGGAAGTAATATTAGAAAATTAAGACATTCAATCAAAAAGCTAACTCTTTTTAACAGATTTATTGGGTGTCTATTTTTTAGCAGCGCCAATATATTATTCTTGATGACTTTATTAATTAAAAATAACGCGACAATAAACTGAAGCTAATTATGCCCTTAGATCCCCAGGCCAAAAAATTTCTCGACACGATGAATGGCAAAAAAACCAGAGGCCTTCATGAGATTGGTGCAAGAAGAGCCAGAGACTCTTATAACGCTCGACCCGCTCATCTAGCGCCCGAGTGGATAGACGTATTTAAAGTTACTAATCAAACTATTGTGCACCAAGGACTCTTTATCCCACTCCGTATCTACACTCCCGTTGAGTCTATATCGGCATTACCAGTTTGCGTGTTCTATCATGGCGGCGGCATGGTGATAGGTAGCCTCGATAGTTACGACACACTGTGCCGGCAATTATCTGTTCAATCTGGCTGCATTATTGTATCGGTTGACTATCGCTTGGCTCCTGAAAATAAATTTCCCGCTGCGGTCGATGATGCCTACGCTGCCCTTGACTGGGTAAGTCAACATACCGATACGTTTAATGGCGATAACAAGCATTTAATGATTGCCGGCGATAGTGCTGGTGGCACCCTTGCTGCAGTGGTGGCTTTAATGGCCCGCCAGCACCTCACCATTAAACTCAAGTTTCAGCTGCTAATTTATCCCGCTCTAGCAGCCTATGCAGATTCTGAGTCTCATCATAAGTTTGCCAAAGGCTATTTTCTTGAGCGGCTTACAATTTTATGGTTTCAAGAGTGCTACATACAAACAGAGGCAGACCGCCGAGATTTTCGTTGCGCTCCCTTGAATGCACAAGACCTTACAGGCTTGCCTCCCGCTCTTATCATAGTAGCCGATCACGACCCATTACGAGACGAAGGTGTTGAGTATGCCAAGCGCCTAAAAGCCAGTGGCGTCAATACAGAACTACAGGAATACGATGGCATGATTCACCCATTTTTATCGCTGGCTGGCATACTCGATCAAGGCAGACAAGCTATTGCGCTAGCGGCAAAGGCTTTAAAAACAGCCCACGGGGTCAGGTCTTGAATCGTGAATTCTCGATGTTTTTTATAATCTTACTCACTGATGAATAATGTAAATCAAAGTATCTTCCTATTTCATTCATTTTATAACCGCCACTTTGATAAGCAAGATAAACAACCTCATCTCTGTTGGTCGAAAGAGACTCATAGTAACTAAGGGGCTTTGCTACCTGACGCACTTGGCTGGAGGGAACCTCTTGTAAATTAACAGCATCTGCCATTTTGCGTTGCATCTTATCAACGAAGGCATCATTACCCAGATAAATTTGATTGTTGAGCTGATCCCAAGGTGATGAGTTGTTGTATCCCTCGGCAATAAATGCACAGTACTTTTGTATGGCCTTTTTTTTGTGTTTTGAAAAGTTTAATAATAGTCCGTCAACTTTTAACCAAGCTGGGCATACAGACAGACCCGCAGTACTTTGATAACTACTCCATGACCAATCTTTTGCTGCGTTAACCATTCCAGCTCTGACTGGATTCAACACAATATAGCGTGACAACTCCAATAAATACGATTCTTTGTCTACAAGAATAGCCTTATAACGACCTTGGAAAACATGCCCCACTCGGTTATGGCTTCGATTAACGCGCTGAGTGTAAACACCATTTAAGTGACGCATACCCTGTGATAAGTTGCCTTCCGGTGTCTCTATCAATAAATGGTAATGATTGGTCATCAAACAATAACTATGGCACACCCAATTAAATCGCTCACAAACTTGATTAAGAACCTTAAGAAAGTTGATTCTATCGTTATTGACACAATAGATATCATCGCGCCCATCGCCTCTAGAGGTCACGTGATACAAAGCATTTGGAAACTCTATTCGTAGCAGCCTAGCCATAGTCTCATCCTTGATACTATATTGATTATTGGGCTGACAGCTTACCAAAATTTTGTATCTCGCGAGCAAATTCACGATTCAAGACCTGACCCCGATATTTGACCTGACCCCGATATTTGACCCCGATATTAAATCAATTGTTTACGGATATTAACGACGACTATTTCGGCTAGGATGACGACTACAAAAATGGCTAACAATGCGATCGCTACTCGATCCCATTCAAAAAGGTTCATCGAATCGTTGATAACGACACCAATGCCGCCAGCACCCACTAACCCAAGTACTGCAGATTCGCGAACATTTATGTCCCAGCGAAACAACACGATACTAAAGAAAGCAGGCATTACTTGTGGCCAGTAGCCCTTGAGTAATATTGACATCCAAGACGCACCCGTTGCCTGTAAAGCTTCTATCGGGCCCATGCTTGCCTCTTCGATGGCTTCGCCTAACAGTTTGCCGACAAAGCCTACCGAGCGAAAGGCAATCGCCAGGACACCTGCAATAATACCGGGACCAAAAATAGCGACAAAGATTAATGCCCATACCAGTGAGTTAACGGATCGTGACGAGACCAGAAAGAAACGTGAAATCCAGTGAACCCAAGCTGATGCAACAATATTGCTGGCATTCATCAACGCTAAAGGTATGGCAAAAATGAGAGTTAGAAGAGTACCTAACGTGGCGATATTGAGTGTTTCTATCATCGCCTCATGCACAGACATAGGGTAATAGGCAAAGTCGATTGGCCACATGCGAGTGAACAAGTCGGCCATCTGCGCTGGCGCATCAAAGAAGAATTCTGGAATGACTTCAACGGTGCGAATTGAGACAAACAATGACAAGACCAATACCAGATACACGCAATAGCGCGATAATTTTTGGCTCAGAGTGAAGCGCTGCCAGTGGTGATTTACTGTGTTCATTTTGTACGGCTCCATTGTTTTATTTAAATATTTTACGAACAACGTTGGAAAGGACTTCACCAAGCATAATTAAAGCAATAATAGTGATTAGAATGGCAGCCACAAAATCGTAATCAAAGCGCTGAAACGCTGAAAATAATGTGCCACCCAAGCCACCAGCGCCGACCATACCCACCATCGTGGAGTTACGCAGATTAGAATCTAACTGGTAGGTTGAAAAGCCAATGAAGCGTGAAAACACCTGAGGCATTACTGAAAATAAGATAATACTGAGAAAACCTGCTCCCGTAGCTCGGATAGCTTCCACTTGCTTTAGAGAGATCTCTTCAATCGCCTCGGCGAACAACTTGGCAATAAAGCCGACTGAGGCCACAATCAACGTCAAAATACCCGCCAAAGCGCCAAAGCCGACACTCTTTACGAACAAAATTGCGATAATCACTGGGTGAAAAGTTCGGCATAATGCAATAAAACCTCGCATCGGAACGGTGACCCAATTTGGCATTAGATTACGGGCTGCAAATAAGCCAAAAAATAACGATAAGAAGATACCCACAACACTGGCGATAATGGCAATTTCCATGCTTTCAGCGAGACCGCTTGACAACAACTCCCAGCGACTAAAATTAGGTGGAAACATCCGGTCCATTAGCTTGCCAGCGATGCCTAGACCTAAGCGGATACGCTCCCAACTTAGCCCCATAGCACTAAAGGAAAACACCATATAACCGGCCAGCGCCACCCATGCACCAGTAACTAGCCAATTGCGCTTAAACGGATTTTTTCTGAGCTCTGTAGCCGATACATTTAAACGAGCCATGACTCACCCCCGTAAATTTGTTTAAGATGTTTATCGGTAATATCACTGGGGCTACCGTCATAGACAATCACACCTTCACTCATACCGATGACCCGTTTGGCAAAACGGCTAGCCAAGGACACATCGTGAATATTCACGAGCGCGGGAATGTTTTTTTGCATGGAGAAACCTTCGAGCAGCTCCATAATCTCTACTGCTGTTTTCGGGTCGAGAGAAGACGTTGGCTCGTCCGCGAGTAAAATTCGGGGGTCTTGCATAACCGCACGCGCGATACCAACGCGTTGACGTTGCCCACCAGAGAGGCTGTCGGCACGCTTTTTTGCATGCTCAGTTAAGCCAACCGCATCGAGCAATTCAAAAGCGGTATCGATATCCTCTCGACTAAACTTACGTCGCCAAGCTTGCCAAGCAGACATGTAACCGAGGCGACCGGTAAGAACGTTCTCGATGACGGTAAGTCGCTCGACCAAATTATATTCTTGGAAAACCATGCCTACCTGACGTCGAAGTTTACGTAGCTGCTGACCGTTGGCTTTACATAAGTCTGCCTGATCAAAGATTATTTGCCCCGCAGTAGGGTCAATCAACCGATTAATACAACGCAGCAAGGTGCTTTTACCCGTACCTGAAGGGCCAATAATGGCGATGATTCCAGGTTCGTTAATGGTGATATCAATCCCTTTGAGAATCGGGTTACCTGTTGTGTATTCTTTTACTAGCCCCTTAATTTCAAGAAAAGAAGAGACCTCAAGATTGGCTTGAGCGGATGTCATATTTATTCCTGCAAATAATAAATGGCGCGGTAGTACCCCATGAATAAGTAATAGGCTAGCAACTTATGTTGGGTAGTCGACTTTTAGAAATTCAAAAGTCTCGTCGTCGAATGATTGATTAATCGTGAGAGCGCCAGAGATACTGGCGCTCGTGAAGGTTTTAGCTCGATTTAGCAGCTGCTGCAGCTGCTTTTTTAGCAGCTTTAGCCGCGTCTTTTTCAGCCAGCTTTTGCAAGCCTGTTTTCGTATAGGCAGTGCCGGTCGCATGTGCAATATCACGAATGACTTTCCAATCTTCTTTAAACGTCACCGGATAAAAGCGATCTGCACCACCAAAGGTCTTACTCATTTCTGCTGAGAAGCGGAATGAAAAGAAGGCTTCATTGATTTTTGCGACTAGGTCGGGATGCAAGTCATGTGCATGACCAAAAGCAGATGTTGGGAAGCGGGGACTGGTGAAAAGAATACGGAAGTCATCTGCATTAATACGACCAGCTGCTGCCATACGCTGAAAAACGTCGGACGCTACAGGCGCAGCGTCATAATCGCCGGCCAACACGCCCATAACCGATTGGTCGTGCTTACCAGAGTATTTAACGGTGTAGTCCACGTCCGGCGTTAAACCCAAAGCGGGAAACAATGCCCTGGGGGCTAAATTACCCGAGTTGGACGACGCCGACGTGTGAGCTACCATTTTCCCTTTCAAGTCACTCATCGACTTAATATCACTATCCTTTCGAGTGATCGCAATTAGATTATAACCTTGGAATGAATCGGCAGTGCCTTTGACCGCGATAGGAACATAACCACCGAGGTTAACCGCATAGCCGGTAGGGCCTGTTGAAAAACCCGCAATGTGCAAACGTCCAGAGCGAATGGCCTCTACCTGTGCTGCATTGGAATGAACCGTGTAATAAACCACCTTTTTACCAGTAACCGCACTCAAGTGTTGCTGAAACTCAAAAAATGCATCTTTATAGACGGCCGGATCTTCAACGGGTGTGTAGGTAAATACAAGCGTACTTGGGTCTCTCCAATTGGAAGAATCCTTGGGCGAATCTGCGACCATGTCATTATTTTCGTCACAGTACTTGTCGTCCAACACACCACGACTCGAACAGTCTTCGGCAACGACAGTGCTGGCACTAACAATTAATGACCCGGTTAAGATGAGTGTCGATAGAAATTTATATAACATTAGTTTTATCCTGATTCTTATTTTATTATGAGGATTATCACCTTTAGGCTGTGACTCCATTTGGATCTAGCTAGTCAATAGCTAAGACAATGACTAGTTAGCAAAATAGACACCAAGTATACAATAGTGTTATTTATCAACAGCTTTGATCGATTTAACACCTGCGCTTAGCTTGAATAAGACAGATTAGTCCCACGCTATGGGCACAAATAGGACAGTTATGTCTTATTTACTCAGAGCCTTTGAATTGTTGTTTATCCAACTGGTGTTTCTTTAACTTTCTGTAGAGCGTTTTTCGAGTCAGACTTAACCGCTCTGCCGCCTCACTTAATTGCCCCTGAGCCGCAACTAGGCCCTCCTCTAATATCTGACGTTCATACAATTCCATGCGCTCATCGTAACTCCCCGAGCTCGCTGCCTCTGGATCAAGTGAAGCTAATTGGGTTTCACTGATACCAAGCACAAACCTATCCGCGGCATTTTTTAGCTCCCGTACGTTGCCTGGCCAGTCGTGCTGTAACAGCCTTGTTAACTCGGCTGGGCTTAGATCGGGTTGGGGCCGCGAGAATTGCTCGGCCGCTTTAAACGCGTAGTGCTGAAATAGCGGCAATATGTCCTCCCGTCGGTCTTTTAAAGGCGGAATGGTTAAGCTGGCCACGTTCAAGCGATAGAATAAATCCTTGCGAAAACGTCCTTCTTCACCTAACTGCGCTAAATCGTTTTTGCTGGCGGCGATGACCGTTAATTTAACCTGAACCGATTTGGTGCTGCCAACACGCTCGACAACACGGTCTTGAAGTACACGTAACAGTTTGATTTGAACCGGTAGCGGCATTGTCTCTATCTCATCCAAAAACAATGTGCCACCGTCGGCTGCCTCAATTTTACCGATGTGGCGTTTACTCGCACCGGTAAAAGAACCCGCTTCGTGGCCAAACAACTCGCTTTCGATAAGGCTTTCACTAATAGCACCACAATTAATCGCGATGAAGCGTTGTTTGTGGCGCTGACTGAACTGATGAAGTGCCCGAGCCACCACGTCTTTGCCGCTACCGGTATCGCCATAAATAATTGTGTCGACGCTGGCTTGTGCAAAGGCTAAGACTTTTTGACGAATACTCTTGATCGCCGCCGACTCGCCCATGATAAACGCTTCTAAACCGCTGAGCTGTTGAAGGTTCTTTTTCAAATCGCGATTTTCTAGCACCAAACGCCGTTTATCAGCTGCGCGTTGCAGTTGGTTCAACAGCTTTTCAGGGAGCAATGGTTTTTCAAGAAAATCATAAGCCCCTTCTTTCATCGCCTCAATGGCCATTGGAATATCCCCGTGACCACTCATCAACAATACCGGAATATCGGCATCTAACTGCTGCAGCTTTGCCAGCACAGTGAGTCCATTCATTCTAGGCATTTTGACATCACTCAGGATAACCACTGGGCTATTTTTTTCGAGTGTGAGTAAGGCTGCCTCGGGCAGTAAGAAACCTTCGACACAAAACTCTTCAAGCTCCAACATTTCAGAGAGCGCCTCAATGATTTCTTGGTCGTCGTCAATAATAATAATTCGAATGTCATTCAGCATTTAATGTTTAGCCTTTTGTAATATCAGTGTAAAGCAGCTGCCCAGGCCTTCAGTCGATTGCACGCGGATGTGACCGCCAAAATCTTGAATGATGTTGTAGCTGATGGACAAGCCAAGCCCAAGACCTTTACCCACTTCTTTTTGGGTAAAAAAAGGATCAAAAATGAGCGCTATCTGATCTTCTGGAATGCCGATACCGCTATCGCTAATATCGATTTGAACCTCTCGTGCTGTGTCCATTACCTGAATATCTAAGGTGCGAGTTTGGCAATTATCCATGGCGTCGATAGCGTTACTGATTAGGTTAACCAGTACCTGCTCTAAGCGGATGGGCTCTGCAAATACGTTGAGTTCCTTGGCAGCTGAGACATAATTCAGTTGGCATCGCTGATCTTTTAGGCGGTTAGAGAGTAGATCCACGGCATCTTCAATCACAACATCTAAATTCACTGGGCTCCGCTCGGCTCCGGCTTCGCGCGCAAAGGCTTTTAAGTGTCGAGTGATTCCAGCCACTTTATCCAGTAACCTTTTAATTTTACCTAAGCTCGCTGCGGCTTGTTCTATTTGCTGTTTTTCTAGGCGTCGACCGGCGGTATGGAGGTGGCTAGCGATGGCGGTTAAGGGTTGATTTATTTCATGGGTAATACCCACACTGAGTTGCCCCAAAGCCGCTAATTTGCCAGCCTGTACCAATTCATTCTGAGTCGATTTCAATTGCGCTTCGGCGGTAATTCGCTCTTTTATTTCTGCTGACAGCTGCTGGTTGGTGCGCTTTACCTCGATGGCTGTATTTTGAAAATGTTTTAAGTCACGCGCCATGCTCGACACTTCGTCGTGGCCGCGAATGTGTATCTTAGTATCGAGTTGCGCAGAGGCGATTGCGCGCATGTTTTTTTGCAGTTCAGAAATTCGCTGTAATACGTTACTACGAACATAAAACCAAGAGATAGATCCGGCAATCGCCAAGCTAGCAAGAGAAAGTAACAAGATACTTTGGATACTGATGTTGATCGAATGTATGGCACTGACCAACGAACCGCTAATGCTCGCGTTGGTCTGATTCGTATAGCGATTAATTTGCGCAGTAAGCTGGCGAATATGGTCTTGGCTATTTTCGAGTAAGTAGCTCTGTTGATATAACAAATTTAACTCTTCATTTTTTAACAAAAATAGTTCGCCACTGCGCGAGCCAACGGTGAGGAGTGTTTGAATACCATCGACATACTTTGGTGCTAACAGATCACTTGGAAGCACTAAAAGTAGCTGCTCAATCTGTTTGGCAAACTGCTCTAATCTTAAAAAGGTATAGTCAAGTTCGTTGTAAGAAGCGTCGTTGCGTACTTTTTCAACCAAGGCAGAAAAATAGTAGAGACGACTTATTACGCCCGTTATCGAGCTACCGTTACTGTAGTCACCTTGTGATTCTAGCCCGGTAATCAGCGGTTGAAAAAGCGGATATATCAGCGAGGATTTATCGTCTAGCTCTTTACGAATTTGCTCGCTGCGCTCGACGCTTTGATTAAGTAAGGTCAGGCCGTTGTGAATCTGTGCGATTAATTCGCGAAAGTAGCTATTGTAATCAGGTAAATTACTCATCAGCGTCGTCATATCATCTATAGCGACATCTAACTGTTCCATTGCTTTTAGCCGTGAAAAATTTGAGACACTGGTGATCAGTAAGGGTGCCGTAGTGACAATCAAGCGACTTTTATCATTCAATCTTGCCGCTGCATCGAGGCCCGGAATATCTTGATATTTAAGCAGCAATAATTGCGCCCTTAACTGCAAATAAGTGTTGGTGGTGAGACCACTTACGATAATGGTGATGGCCGAAATCAGCACAAAGGCCAGAAACAACCGCCCCCCAATGCCGATATGCTTAAACCATGACTTGCTAGTGTTAACCATAAAGAACGTTCTCTATTTTTTGGAATGTAGAGGCACAGGCCTTTTAAGAGGAGTGCTAAGCCGTCATTTGAGTAACAGCATCTTTAATGCCAACTTTTTACCGCGTTTTTATTGGGCTTGCGACTAGACTAAGGACATAAATGTCCCATAATAGTTATCCTGCGTAAAGCAAAATCGGGGTCAGATCTTGAATCATGAATTTGACCATTGAGCTGATGCCAGAGCGTAGGTGATTGCTCCTCGATGACAAACGCAGGACTGTTCTGTTGTGCTGACCAAAACTTTATAGCGAGTGCGTACATTCACCATTCAAGACCTGACCCCGATATAGTGATCCCGATGTATAGTTGATTAATTAATCGTATTTTCAGGTTTAACTTTTTGAGTTTTATGTAAAGATAGCCGCCGTGAAAGGTGTTCGACAGTTAAGTTCAGTTTCTTTGTTGGCACTAGCTTGATATAGATCTCTGTACTGATCATACCCAACTTCAATTCAAAAAACTTTATCCAGCCGAATGCTAGGCAGACGTTAGTGAGCACCCTATGCAGTTAAATTTTCTCGACCAACCCACGCCTGTCGTACTTTCCTCTGGCTTTCCTGAAAGCATGGTATTACTCGACTGCGAGACGACTGGCGGCAAAGCTACTTATCACCGCATTATTGAGATTGGGCTGCTGGTGATTGAAAAGGGTGAACTGATTGAGAAATGGCAAACGTTTATTGACCCGAAGGTTCCACTACCCGCTTTTATAAAAACTCTGACCGGCATCAACTCCGCTATGATCAGTGGTGCACCCGAGTTTTGTGACATTGCTGAAGAACTATTAAGTAAACTTAAGGGCCGTACCTTAGTGGCTCACAATGCGAGGTTTGACTATAGTTTTTTAAAGAATGAATTTGAGCGAGCTGGCATTAGCTACAACGCCAAACCTCTTTGCTCGGTAAAGTTTAGTCGCAACCTTTACCCTCAATTTAAGCGTCACGGCTTGTCGCAAATTATAGAGCGCTTTGATCTGCCTATTGGGAACCGGCACAGGGCCGTTGATGATGCTGAAATGATCCATCAATTCTTTCAGAAATCGTCTGGCTTATTTGCCGATGAAGAAATTGCCGCCACCTGCAAAGTATTACTAAAACGCCCCGCGCTACCACTTTTGTTAGACCCCAAAGAGGTAGAAAAATTACCCCCGAGTGCGGGAGTGTATTATTTTTATGATGAAAAAGGTGGTCTACTTTACGTGGGTAAAAGTGTGCATATTCGCAATCGGGTAATGAGCCATTTTAGTTCAGACCATAAGAACCCAAAAGATTTACAGATGAGTAACAAAATTGCCCATGTTGATTTTAAGCGAACACCCAGCGACTTTGGTGCACAAATTTTTGAGAGTAACCAGATTAAAGCACTGGCCCCTCTTTATAACCGACGATTGCGCAAGATAAAAAAATTATTTCAGTATCGTAGCAGCGAGGATAACAATGGTTACCTAAAGCTGAGTATTGAATCGATTGAAACCGCAGACACAGAGGTAGAAGAGCAGTTTGGTTTATTTCGCTCGCCGCGCCAGGCCACCAAACAAATGGAAAAGCTCGCCGATCAATTTTTTTTGTGCCATAAATTGTTGGGGTTGGAGGGTGATAGAAACAGTGGGCGAGCCTGTTTTCGGTCTCAGCTTAAAAAGTGTTTGGGTGCCTGCCATGGTGCAGAATCTGCCACTAGCTACAACGAGCGCATGGGTGCGGCCTTAAATAATTACCAAATAAAATTATGGCCCTATGCCGGCGCTATTCTTTTGGAGGAGCGAGACCCACAAAACCAAGATCAGGTGGCTTTTCATGTTGTCGATCGTTGGCGTTATATTGCTAAACTGTCCATTCTTGAGGACATCTATGACCTAGGTTACCAACTGCTTGGTGCAGATTACCGCCCACCTTCTGCAGTGGATAAGGTCGTTGATCCTGTTGACAGCCCCGATAACCACTTTGATCTAGACATCTATTTTATTCTGGTGCGTTTTTTAGTTAACCAAAAAAAAATGGAAATGAATTGCCTAAAAATATGGCCCCTAGTTGATTTACCTAGTACCCACTAGCTCATCCATCTTAGCTATCGTTTTACATCTAGGTTTTAAGTCAAGACAGTTACTGATGACAGTCGCTTTACAATTGTGTAAAAAATAAGACTGCCCACCCGTGGAACTCTCTGCTGATCAAAGCTTTTGGTCTCATCATTCTTTTCTATTCAGCTCATCTTGTTACATTGATGTCTATCTCAGACTAATTCTGTAGACGATTATCCAATCTATATTAAATGTTGAATCAAATATTTATTGTTAGGCTAAAGGCTTACCAATATTTTATATCTACTGCGTAAATTCACCGTTCAAGACCTGACCCCCGTTAAGGTGACTCCCCGTTAATGGCTCCCGCTAATCCTTGTTAGCGTCTATTCTACTGTCTACTTACTAATGTACTGAATGTGTCGGCATTTAGGAAAGTTACCACAACCCCAAAAAGGCAAACTATCACTATTGCTTTTTTTACGAATTCTTTTAACCATCTTAATATCACAAGTGGGGCAAGAGGGCGTTTTGTAA
>JBLIME010000010.1:0-25027 GCA_047638515.1 Pseudohongiellaceae bacterium | reverse complement strand
CAGTCGTGAACATGACTTCGGCCTTGCCTTAAGCATTGTATACTGAAGACTAGAATTTAAAGATAAAGATAACTGTTTTCAACTTTTTATGAACTTTGCTATTAGTGTCGGGTCCGAGTTTTATAAAAATCATATTAATAATTTTTTTGGTATCTATTTATGTCATCTACCGAACAACCTACCGAACTAAGTATCAATGCATCACTATCTGCTTTAATGGATGGAGAGGCATCGGATCTTGATGTCAGGCGAGTGCTTAAAGCTGAAGATGCAGATTTAGGTCAATGCTGGCAGCGTTTCCACCTAGCTGCTGCAGCTATGCGAAAAGATAGTGACTTAGGTTTTGGCTCAGTTGATTTGTCGGCCTCAATATCTGCGGCCATAGCCCGCGAACCTTCACTACTTAAAGATGTCGATATCGAGGCCGAAACGATTACAGCTGCCACTCATACGATAACTGCCACTAAAGATAAGATGGTGAGTTTATGGTCAAATCTTGGACGGCTCGCAATAGCCGCCTCTGTCGCCGGTGCAGTCGTCGTCGGTGTTCAGTTTAACTCTAACCACCTAACCAACTCTGTCGCTGTCGCTCCCGAAATGTCTGTTGCCCCAAGATCGGGACAGCCTGTTTTGGGCGACGGCACGAACGTGCGTGCCGTCGGCACTCAAGCGCAGGCAGCGCGACCTAGACCCATTATTATTAATGATGCAACGCAGCAGCAGGTCGACGTCATGAAACAAGAAGTCAATCGACTAATGCTTGAACATGCCGAGAATGCGACCCAGAATACTCAAAATGGTGTTATGCCATTTGTCAGGGTTCCCGATAGTGAATAATAGCTGAAAATATAACCTTTCACGTCTAACTTCTCGTTAAAAATATTAACTGGTAGTGGTGAAAATCATTAACTAGTATTATCAAGTCACAAATCTATATTTAGGCTTAGTAATACTAATGTACTTACTGTTAATTGTTGCTCTGCTCTTGAGTCCTATGCCAAGTCATAGCGCTCAAGAGCAGGTCTATAAGCTCTCCGCCATAAGCTCCTCCAATAATCTGACAGACCCATCAGCTACTGCAGTCACAGATGATAATTCTAGCTCAGCGTCACTTAAAGTTTTAAAAAAAGAATCGCTACCTAATCGAGCTATAATTGACTCGTTAACGAGCTTATTTAAAGTAATATCAACGGCTAATAAAAACAGCAACTACCAAAGTTTAATGACTTATGAGGCCAACGGTTTCATTACTACCTACCGGTTGTTACACAAGGTTGAAGGCAACGTCGTTCACGAGCAGCTTATATTTATGGATGGTCCTCGGCGTCAAGTAATTCGTCAGCAAAAATTAAATGCCTGTCTAAACGGCGACACTCGCTGGGGCTTGTGGCCGACGGTATTATCGGAGCAATTGCTATCGGCCTATACCCTAAATGCACAACGAGAAGAGAGAATCGCTGATCGCGAGGTAATTGTTTTCAGAATTTTGCCGAAGGATACGTTGCGCTATGCTTATGAATACAGTGTCGACAAAGAAACCGGACTTTTACTGAGAATCGTCACCTATCATAAAAAAATCATCATCGAGCGCCTGCAAACCGTCGCGATTGAGCTTATCAGCCCCACGTCTCAGTTAGAGTTTACTGACGCCTCTGATTATCTTTGGCGTGTACCCGAAGCGGAACCTTGCTATGTAGAGCAATTTAAACCGGCTTGGCGCGCGGATTGGCTGCCTGAGGGGTTTATTTCTGTCGGCAATCGAGTTACGGCAGAAGGTGAGCAGGTATTAATTTTTGCCGATGGCCTCGTCTCCATATCTGTTTTCATTCTTACACGTGTTGCTAAAAATTTACAGCGAGCAACGGCTCGGCACGGTGCAACAGTCGTCGTTATTGCACCAAGATCCTCAAAGTCTAATAAAAGTATCGCGGTTGTTGGTGAAATACCCCCAGCAACCGCAATACGTATTGCAGCCTTTATTAAACCTATTTGATTAATTAAGTGTATAAAGGTAACAAAAGCCTAGTTCGCTCAAGTTTGATCAAACTATTTATTGAAAAGTGAGTCTATATTACATGTTGGAAGAGCGCGCACGTATAGTAGCCGTGGATAATGAGGTGGTTTGGGTAGAAACTATTCAGTTGTCAACCTGTGGTTCGTGTGCTGCAAAAAAAGGTTGTGGACAATCGTTACTGGCAAGCCTAGGCGCAAAGCCAAATGTTTTACGTGTTCTGTTACCCACCGGCAAAAGCGGTGACTATCGACTCGACCAGCCCATTATTATTGGTTTACCAGAAAATATAGTGATAAAGACATCGCTACTTTTATATATGCTACCCCTGTGTTCAATGCTTGCTGGCAGTGCGGCGGCTCATAACTACTTCGGAAACGAATTGTTTACTATTGCAATGGCGCTTGCTGGTTTGTTTTTAGGTGCTGTGGTAATTAATCTTTACTCGCATAAATATCGAGGTGACCCACGCTTTCAGCCAGTGATTATTGACCGAGAAGAAGTCAGTATTTTAAACGGGGATGCACTTAAGATTTGATTTAAAGACTTTTGGTGGCACATAAGCCCCAACCATTTAGATTTAAGCTCGGCCTATTCATAGTTGAGCAAGAGAAGAATGAAATTAATGAGGAAGTATATATGCAATTAAAATCATGGTTTTCAACATTTAGTATCTTGTTAACCACCATTGTTTGGACATTAACAGTTGATGCGCGCTCATTTCCTGAGTTCACTGATCTTATTGAGTCAAAGTCCCCTGCGGTTGTAAAAATTACAGCGGAGTCAAAAGCTACCGCACCCGTAAAGCCCGACCAAGAAGCCCCCGAAAATGTCCCCGATATCTTTAAGCGCTTTTTAGATCCAAGGCAGGCGCCGAAACGAAATTCACGCGCATCTGGTTCGGGATTTCTGATATCCAGCGACGGTTATGTGTTAACAAATAACCATGTCGTTGAAGGTGCAACCGATGTCGTCGTGCGCTTAATAGACAGGCGTGAGTACGACGCTGAGGTTGTCGGCACCGATCCTCAGTCAGACTTGGCCTTGTTAAAAATCAAAGAAAATAGTTTACCTTATCTCAAGTTTGCTGATTCTGAGAAAGCTAAAGTAGGCGAGTGGGTACTTGCCATTGGCTCTCCATTCGGACTCGATTACTCGGTAAGCGCCGGAATTATTAGTGCTAAAGGACGCAGCATCCCCTCGGATGGCAGCCAAAATTACGTTCCTTTTATACAGACAGATGTGGCGATTAATCCAGGTAATTCTGGAGGTCCCTTGTTTAATCTAGATGGTGATGTCGTCGGAATTAATTCACAAATTTACACTCGTTCTGGTGGGTCGATTGGTCTCTCTTTTGCTATTCCATCGAATCTTGCCAATGATGTGGTCGAGCAGTTAAAGGACAATGGCCGGGTTGATCGCGGCTGGCTAGGGGTTGTCATTCAAGATGTAGATAGAGACCTAGCTCTGTCGTTCGGTCTAGACAAACCAGAGGGTGCATTGATTGCGCAAATGGAGCCAAATGGACCTGCAGAACGCAGCGGCCTTGAAGTAGGTGATATTATCTTAGAGTTCAACGGACGCACCATGGCGACATCATCTGATCTTCCTTACGCGGTAGGTCCCACTCGTGCAGGATCAACTGTGGCGGCTGTGATTATGCGTAAAGGTCAAAGACTCAATATCGATGTCACGGTCGGTAGTCGCGGTAAAGCTGAGGACGAGCAAGTCGCTTCACAAGAACCGCAAGTCATTATAAGTCGACTGGGTTTACAGGTCGAAGAAATTCCCGACGAAGCCAGCGATTCAAGTAAGATAACGGGTGTATTGATTAGTAAGGTGGCCAAAGACAGTCCCGCCGCAACGGCTGGACTTCAAGCAGGCGACATTCTAGTGCAGCTCGGTTTTGATGAGGTGATATCAGTCGAAAGTTTTAGAGCTATCGAAGAGTCATTACCTGTAAATAAGCCTTTACCGATAAGAGTAGTCCGCCGTGGCTCGCCTTTGTTTAGGAGTGTCATAATAGAGAACTAGTCGCCTAGCTCACGGGCTCAAGAGTTCGCTTTAAACTCTTGAGCGCCTTTAATATTCATTATCCGTCAAGGCATAAGACTTGAGTAATATTCTTGTACAGAACCACAAAACGCCCTGCGGTGATCTTATCGTAGGCGCGATTGGCAACGAAATTTGTCTGTGCGACTGGCGTGTTCGCAGTGCTCGTTCAACAGTTGACCAAAGACTTAGCCAGTACTTCAAGGCAAGTGTTACTGGGGGTCATCACCCTGTCATCGACGAGACGATTGAACAGCTGAATGAATACTTTGCAGGTCTTCGCTTCAGTTTCTCTGTGCCTATCGCGCCTGCGGGAACGCCTTTTCAGCTATCCGTTTGGCGAGAGCTAGAATCAATCCCGTTTGGTGAGACTACAACTTATAAAAAACTTGCTCATGCCTTAGGTAATGTAAAAGCCGTTCGCGCGGTTGCTAACGCTATCGGAGCCAATGCCTTGTCAATTTTAGTACCTTGCCATCGAGTCGTTGGTAGCGACAGGCGGATGACAGGATATGCCGGTGGAGTTGTTGCTAAACAAACATTAATATCCTTAGAGCTGGATAATCGCTTTACATAGCGGCAGCTGCTTTCCTATTAGCTTATTCATTTATATTCTTTGTAATGATTAGTCAGTCATTAATAGAACAAAGTAAGCTTATAAGGTAGTATCTGCCATATTTATTTTCAATTCTTTCGTTCACGGTGTGTATTTAATAGTGTCAGATTTAAGTCATATTAGAAATTTTTCAATCATTGCCCATATTGATCACGGTAAATCGACCTTAGCGGATCGATTTATCCAGGATTGTGGAGGCTTATCTGCTCGTGAAATGGCCGCTCAAGTTCTCGACTCTATGGATATAGAGCGCGAGCGCGGCATCACCATCAAAGCGCAAAGTGTCACGCTTGACTATGAAGCGCTCGACGGAAAAACCTACCAGCTCAACTTTATCGATACCCCCGGCCACGTAGACTTCAGTTATGAAGTATCGCGCTCATTAGCGGCCTGCGAGGGCGCATTGTTAGTTGTAGATGCGGCTCAGGGTGTTGAAGCACAGTCGGTAGCAAACTGTTATACCGCCATCGAGCAGGGTTTAGAGGTCATTCCGATCCTTAACAAAATGGACCTGCCACAAGCTGATCCCGACCGTGTGGCCCAAGAAATCGAGGAAATCATCGGTATAGAGGCAACTGATGCTGTGCGCTGTAGCGCTAAATCAGGACTTGGTGTTAAAGAAGTCTTAGAAGAGCTGGTGCGTAGTATTCCACCCCCCATTGGCGACATTAATGCACCACTACAAGCATTAATTATCGACTCATGGTTTGATAATTATTTGGGTGTCGTCTCGCTCGTGAGAGTAAAGCAGGGTACTTTAAAGGTTCGCGACAAGATTGTAATAAAATCAATTGGAAAATCCCATGTCATCGACAGCGTTGGTGTTTTCACGCCAAAAAGGCTGGCACTTAAAGAGCTGAAAGCCGGCGAAGTAGGGTTTGTTGTTGCAGGTATCAAAGATATTCTTGGAGCACCTGTTGGCGATACGTTAACGCATGCCAATATATATAAAGAGGTGGCGGCGCTACCTGGATTTAAAAAAGTGAAGCCACAGGTCTATGCCGGCTTATTTCCTGTCAGTTCTGATGATTACGAGTCCTTCCGCGACGCCTTATCAAAACTAACACTCAACGACGCCTCACTATTTTATGAGCCAGAGAGCTCAGATGCATTAGGTTTCGGTTTTCGGTGTGGGTTTCTAGGCATGCTACACATGGAGATTATTCAAGAGAGGCTAGAGCGAGAATATAATCTTGATTTGATTACTACGGCCCCGACAGTTGTGTTTCAAGTTGAGAAAAACGATGGCGAAGTGATCATCGTCGATAATCCCTCAAAACTACCTGACCCAACCTACGTCAAAGAAATGCGCGAGCCTATTGTCGAGGCCAACATCTTGGTTCCACAGGCACATTTAGGGGCTGTCATTACCCTTTGCATTGAAAAAAGAGGCGTACAAAAGGACATGCAGTATGTCGGTTCGCAGGTGTCCCTGCGCTATGAGCTACCGATGAACGAAGTTGTTATGGACTTCTTTGACCGACTTAAATCCGTGAGTCGTGGCTTTGCATCATTGGACTATAGTTTCATTCGCTTCCAAAAAGCGCCGCTTACACGCTTAGATATATTAATTAATGGTGATAAAGTCGACGCGCTTGCCGTTATCTTACATCGAGACTATGCTCAGGGTCGCGGTCGCAATCTAACGGAAAAAATGAAAGAGCTAATTCCTCGTCAGATGTTTGATGTTGCCATTCAAGCAGTGTTAGGGGGCCAAGTCGTCGCGCGAACTACGGTAAAAGCGCTGCGGAAAAATGTCACGGCTAAATGTTATGGTGGCGATATTAGTCGCAAGAAAAAATTACTAGACAAGCAAAAAGCAGGTAAAAAACGCATGAAGCAAGTGGGGAACGTTGAGATCCCTCAAGAAGCTTTTTTAGCGGTTTTAAGAGTTGATTAGTAGAGATTTCTTATGCTCTCAAAGCTTCGACACTACTAATAAAAAAATAATCGCTAGACAGGTTTTTTATGGACATTAATTTCCCCTTAATTTTAGTTATAGCCGTTTTTATATCAGGCTGTGTGACATTATTAGACAAGCTTTGGTTGTCAAAAAAACGCTCTGCCAACAGCGTAGAACCGGCAATCGTTGAGTACTCTAAATCATTTTTTCCGGTATTATTTATTGTTCTAGTTTTACGCTCTTTTATAGCTGAGCCCTTTCAAATTCCCTCAGGATCGATGATTCCGACCTTAGAGGTCGGCGATTTTATTTTGGTTAATAAGTTTACTTATGGTCTCCGACTGCCCGTTGTCAGAACAAAGGTTGTCAATATTAACGACCCAAAGCGCGGTGATGTAATGGTGTTTTTTCCGCCTCACAGAAAGCAATACTTCATCAAACGAATTATAGGTTTACCTGGCGATGAAATTAACTATGTTGATAACGAGCTTTTTGTTAATGGCGAAAAGATACCGGAGTCGCTGCAGGCAAGGCTTCCAACTTTACAGCCCAGTTATGAATTATTCACAGAACAGTTAGGTGATGTCGATCATCAAACCAGAAAAGAGATTATATTTTCAGAAGCTTATTATAATCCACGTTTTGTGCGCAATTATACGGTGCCTGTCGGGCATTACTTCATGGTTGGTGACAATAGAAATAATAGTTCAGATAGCCGTGTATGGGGACCCGTTCCCGAGGCTAATATAGTGGGTAAGGCCTTTGCCATTTGGATGCATTGGGAGGGTTTTAGTTCACTGCCGAGCTTCTCTCGTGCAGGCTCCATTCAATAGTGGTGCCAATAAGCTAATACGATTAGTTATGTGTGTCAGCGGTATTGACATTAAAGGGGCTTTGCAGAATCATTGTATTGCTATCGTTCTCAAATAAAGTGGTTGGTTGACTAAGGAGACTAAAATGATTAGTTTTAAACAGCAAAAGGGCCTGTCTTCCATTGGTTGGTTATTTGTAATCACTGTATTCGGTGTAGTATTTACCGTTGTTGCCAAGTTAGCACCTTTCTATCTCGATAACCGATTTGTTGTGTCGACATTGCAAGGTCTCGCTGAGGACGCAGCATTCCCACAAATGACGCCTAACCAAGTTCGAGCTAAATTGCGAAAAACGTTCACTGTCAATAACGTTCGTGGCAAGGCCGTAGATTCAGTTAAGGTTAATAAGGTCAAAAATACAACTCTAGTTACCATTGAATATGAAGAGCGAATAAACATTTTATTTAATGTCGACGTTGTATTAACGTTTAATAGCTTATTAGACAGCTCCCGTCCCGAACAATGCTGCAGTGCCTCAGCGGAATAAGACAGTGAATAACACAGCCAGTGACTATCTACGACTACAAAAAAAATTAGCTTATCAGTTTAATGATGAATCTCTGTTATCTTTAGCACTAACTCACAGGAGTTATAGCAAGGATAATAACGAGCGTCTTGAATTCTTAGGCGACGCGCTGCTCAATACAACTATTGCCGAGTATATTTTTAAGCGTTATCCAGAAGAGAGAGAAGGCATTTTATCCCGCCTACGAGCTAGCTTGGTTAAAGGTGAGACGCTCGCAGATATTGCCCGCGAGTACTCGCTCAGCGATTATTTGATTATGGGTGAAGGCGAACTTAAAAGCGGTGGGTTCAGGCGGGACTCTATTTTAGCCGATGTGGTGGAGGCTATAATAGGCGCTATTTTCGTCGATGCCAGCATGCAAGAAAGTCAAACTTTCATTTTACGACTATTTAAAAATCGTCTAGAAAACTTATCCATCGACAAGTATCTAAAGGATCCGAAAACGCGTCTGCAAGAAATTCTTCAAGCTAAGCAACTGCCCTTACCCCAGTATATTATTGAAGATGTTCAGGGTGAGTCTCACGACCAAGCCTTTACAATCTCATGCGAGACCAAACTGTATCCAAAAAAAATGCTGGCAACCGCTTCAACTCGTCGCCAAGCTGAGAAAATTGCAGCCTCGAAAGTACTGAATTTTATTGAGAAAAAACATGTTAAATAATAATCAAGTACAAAAATGTGGGTATATCGCTATTGTCGGTAGACCTAATGTAGGAAAGTCGACCTTGCTCAATCATATATTGGGTCAAAAATTGAGCATTACCTCTAGAAAACCACAGACAACTCGACATAATCTATTAGGTATTAAAAACTATAAAGACACACAGTTCTTGTTTGTAGACACCCCAGGATTGCATAGCGATCAAAAGAAAGCGCTCAATCGTTATATGAATCATTCGGTAACAACTGCAATTAGAGATGTTGATGTCATCGTTTTTGTTGTTGAAAAGCTACAGTGGTTAAGTGAAGACGAGTTAGTCGCACAAAGAGTCGCAAACAGCAATGTGCCTGTTATTTTAGCGCTTAATAAAGTGGATCAGATAGAGAACAAAGAAACTCTGCTTCCGCATTTACAACATTTGACAAATATACTTGATGTACAAGATATAGTGCCCATCTCGGCCTTACAAAATCAAAATTTAGACAGGTTGTTGGATGTTATTCGTGTCCATCTGCCTGACAATGATCATTTTTACCCCGATGACCAATTGACCGACAAGAGTTCACGTTTTCTGGCAGCCGAAATAATTCGCGAAAAAATAACGAGACAACTAGGCGACGAGCTGCCTTATCAAATGACCGTTGAGATTGAGACCTTCAAAGAAACTGAAAAAATTATTCATATCGATGCGTTAATTTTAGTGGAGAGGGAGGGGCAGAAACGAATCCTAATTGGTGACAAGGGTGCACGGATCAAGCAGATCGGTCAGCAGGCTAGAGAAGATATGGAGCGCCTGTTTGACCTTAAGGTTATGCTAAAAACCTGGGTTAAGGTGAAATCAGGTTGGTCTGACGACGAGAGAGCCCTGAGAAGTCTTGGTTATCATGATCAAAAAAAATAGACAAGAGTATCTTTAATTTTAATGAAAGTTGAATTAGAGAATGCCTACGTATTGCATTCAAGGCCTTTCAAAGACACCAGTTTGCTAGTTGACTTTTTTACCGAAAAATTTGGGCGCGTTACTTTAGTGGCAAAAGGCGCCCGGCAACAAAAAAAGAAAGGCAATTTTCTTCTACAGCCCTTTGTGAGTTTAAGAATCTCTTGGCAAGGTAAAGGTCAATTGAAAACTCTCATCTCAACCGAAATTACCAGTCATATCATAAGCCTGAATTCAGGGGTTGCTGATAACGCGACGTTACACATTTATAAAAATTTAGAGCGAAACTACCTTTACAGTGGTTTCTATGTCAATGAGCTATTAACGTATTTGTTACCTTTCGATGAATCTAATGAGAATATATTTTACAGTTATGTCAATTCAATAGCCGCTTTAAAAAACCAATTTGATTTAGAGAAAACCTTGCGGTTATTTGAATTCTCTTTTCTGTCAGAGTTAGGTTATGGTATAGACTTCAGCGCTACGGCCATGACTAGCGAGCCTATAACACTGAACAAAAACTACTATTACGAGCCCGGAGAAGGTTTTTTTGATATCGACAGCCTCGATGAAAGTCTAAAAACTAACTTGCTGACTAATGGAAATTTTTTTAGTGGAAGTATTATATCAGCAATTAATAAGCGCGATTATAATAATAAAAACGTGCGTCGGGCCGCAAAGTATATTGGTCGAAAGTCACTTGATCATATCTTAATGGGTAAAAAAATAAAAAGTAGAGATTTTTTTAGGTAGTCAACAATCTTTATTCTAAGTTAAAAATCACGTCGATATCATGAGTTTCATTCCACAAAAGTAAATCGTCCATAGCTTGTATGAGCTCGGGGTAAAGCTTTTTAATCGTCGGTATGTCACTTGTGTTGGCAGCTATTTCGATTGCTTTGGCTTTTTCTTGTAAAATAGGGACGCCACAGTAGCAGCTAACACCATATAACTTGTGAGTTAACTCGCCTATTTTCACCCAATCTTTTTGATTGTAACAACTAATGACTTTATTCTTTTCAGATTTTATTGATACTATTAACAGTAACAATAAATCTCTTGCAAGCTCATTGTTGTAGTGGCTAAAACGCAAGGAAGCTTCTATATCTAGAGTTTTTTTTATGCTCTTGGGCGGACTATTATTAGCTAAATTATATTTGGAACCAGCTGCTTGTTTAGTTGTAGTCGCGGTGTCATATAGAACTTCCGGTTGAACGACCTTAACCTTTTGACTCTTTAAAAAATGAGCACTGCTGATTTCACCATCCTGAATGACTGAGTTTTTAAGCCAGCGATTTAACACTAGCTCTATATTTTTATAATCAATTGGCTTGCTTACATAATCATCAAAGCCAAGGGACAATATTGTGACCAGTCGATCTTGTTCGCTCTCCGCACCAACTGCAATAAGCGGCATACGACATGAGCCTGAGTCAAATTGTCTAACTTGCTTAATTGTCTCGATATTTTCACTGTCAACATCGATAAAAACTAAATTATAGTGATTTTTTTTAAGCAATAGCAAAGCATCATCATAGATTTTCGTTCGATCTACTCTTAATTGCTTTGCCTTAGCGTAAGGTCCAATAACTGTATCATCAACTGTATTAGTACCAACAATCAGCAAGCGAACCAAGTCTTGGTTAGCACCGTAAATAGCATTTTTAACAATAGTATATATTTTTTCAAAACGGGTCAGGCGATTAAGTATATGCATGATGACCTAGAGTTACGGTGAATACTATAAAGTTCAATTGTTGGTAATATCCGAGTACGAGTGAATCTGCCGACCCGATCGTTAGACACCTAATTCATGCACTCCTAAGGACTGCCAATAAGTCCTTAGGAGTGCATGAATAGCTAACTGTTTAGATGGACAATTATAATGACCAAATGTATTGAGCTAATTGAGTGTATAGTTGCATTATTATGCGACGTATCAAAAATATCAGCAGGTAATTAAGCAATTATCTTCAATAGTACTGCAATCAAGTATCCGAAGGCACATTTTTGCGTAACAAATATCTAATATAGTGAACTCTATAGAGTCATTTGCAAGGCATTACTTATTAAGGTTTTTTGTATGATAACATTTCCCACTATCGAATCTTGTATTGGTAATACTCCGCTAGTAAGGCTGCAGCGTTTACCAGGAAATACCTCAAATACTATATTGGCAAAGTTAGAGGGTAACAACCCAGCGGGTTCTGTAAAAGATCGACCGGCTATATCCATGATTAAGCGAGCCGAAGATAGGGGCGACATCAAACCAGGCGATACTTTAGTTGAGGCAACAAGTGGCAACACAGGGATAGCACTAGCGATGGCGGCAGCCATAAGAGGTTACCCTATTATTCTTATTATGCCAGCCAATGCGACAATTGAACGTAAGCAAGCTATGACTGCTTACGGTGCAGAGCTAATTTTAGTCACCAAAGAAGAAGGTATGGAAGGAGCGCGGGATCTTGCTTTAAAGATGCAGGCAGATGGTAGAGGTATAGTGCTTGATCAATTTGCCAATAGTGATAATCCATTAGCACACTATGAGACTACTGGTCCAGAGATTTGGCGACAAACCCAAGGTACTGTGACACATTTCATAAGTTCGATGGGCACTACTGGCACGATAACGGGTACCTCTAAGTACCTCAAAGAACAAAATTCAGCCATACAGATTATTGGTCTGCAGCCATCTGGCGGTGCCAGTATCCCTGGTATTCGACGTTGGCCAAAAGAATATATTCCCTCTATTTACGATGACTCCTATGTCGATAGAATTGTGGATATGGATCAGAATTTAGCTGAAGATACGATGCGTCTACTTGCAAAAGAGGAGGGTATCTTCTCTGGTGTATCGTCGGGGGGATCAATTGCTGCCGCTCTACAATTGAGTGACGTGGTAACAAATGCTATTATTGTTGCCATCGTATGCGATCGTGGAGACCGTTATTTGTCGTCCGGGATATTCAAATAATAATTAATTCTTAGATGATGTATATATAGCTATCAATGGCAAATTTCTTCAAGTCAAAAATAAATAAATTACCGCGCACAAGCTCTGATTTGTCGGCCCAGAAAACGGTACGTGACAATAGCCAAGCGAAAACTGCAGATTATTTGTCCGTTGTGCGTCTCAGTGACGATGGAAGGGGTATAGCAACTTACAACAATAAAACAATTTTTATTGAAAATGCTCTACCCAACGAAGTAGTTGATGTGACCATCAACTTTGAAAAATCAAAATTTTACGAAGCCTCAGCTCACACAATCAACCAAGAGTCTATTCACCGACGTAAGCCCCAGTGTTTGCATTTTAATGCCTGTGGTGGTTGTCATCTTCAGCACCTAGTCATAGAAGAGCAGCAGAATTACAAATTAACCAACACACTCAATAAATTAAAGCACGTAGGCCGGATAGTTCCGAAAAATATCCTACCCACTATTGAGGGTGGAGAATATCGTTATCGCCAACGCGTGCGCTTAAGTGTCAAAGCTACTAATAACAAAATACTTCTGGGTTTTAGAAAAAAAAATAGCAAAGTATTAGTTGATATTAACGATTGTTCAGTGATGACACCAGCATTGGTTCCACTGATCGCATGGGTACGTAATTGGTTAAATAAATATCAACCCGCGGTAAGTCACATTGAACTTATTGATGCAGATGAAGGCGCTGGTCTAATTATCAGGCATGTATCACCAATTTCTGTAGGGCTCAGACAAAAATTAAATGAACTTTTCGGCGCTACCCCAATAGCATGTTGGTTCCAAGCTAATAAAGGTGACATTTTAACAACTATAGATGGCAAACCATGTCAGCCGCAGCTGAGCTACAGGCTTGATTTTTTATTAGGTAAAACAATTAAGCCGCTGGTTTATTCATACCATCCACAAGATTTTATCCAAGCAAATGCCGACGTTAATCAAAAAATGGTTAATCAAGCGATTACTTTGCTACAACCTAAAGCTGACGATAATTATTTAGATTTATTTTGTGGAATAGGCAATTTCTCGCTGCCGCTATCACTTTTAGTTAGCTTTGTTTTAGGTGTCGAAGGCTCTAAAGAAATGGTGAGTCAGGCGACGAATAATGCTTTAACTAATCACTGTAACAACGTCAGTTTTGTGGAGGGCGATTTATTCGATGCTCAGATTATTGAAAAATTGGTCAAAGATGATGCCAGGGTTGATGCTATCGACGGTATTATTTTGGATCCACCCCGTGCTGGTGCGAAATTAATTTGTCAGAACATTAAAAAACTCTCACCAAAAAAAATATTGTATATCTCTTGTGATCCCAATACATTTATTCGAGATTCACAATATCTGATAGACAATAATTATGTGTTAGAACACTTCGGTATTATGGATATGTTCGCACAAACCTATCATAGTGAAATGATGGGTTTATTTGTTTTGAAAAACAACAGCTATGCGAAATCTTCTAAAAGGCAGATGATGTAATGGTTAAAATTCGGCATTATTACTCTAGTAACTCACCTGAAAATATCGATATTAATGAGTGGGCCCACCGAATTGTTGACGCTGCAAAACTACCAGAATCGTCTTACGAATTATTAGTTGATGTTGCACAAATGATTCAAGTAGCTGAACAGGAGGCCATCGCCAGTGATAATATTTGGTCAGCGCACGCCAGTAGCTTTATTTCGGGCTTACAAATGGCCGATATTTTAGCAGATTTACAGCTAGATCAAGATGCTATTGTTGCTGCCATCATTTATCGTAGTGTCCGTGAAAATAAATTATCAATCATAGCGGTAACGACTTTATTTGGCGAGAGTGTTGCTAACATTGTCAATGGTGTTTTACGTATGGCCGCCATACGTCTTTTACGGAACGATACTAATAACGTTGTGTTTGGTAAGCAGTCTGAGCAGCAGCTTGAAAAAGTACGCAAGATGCTTATCTCAATGGTGGATGACGTCCGTATTGCAATTATTAAGCTAGCGGAGCGGACCTGCGCGATTCGTGCCGTGAAAAATGGAACTGAAACGTCAAAGCGCAAAGTTGCTAAAGAGGTTTCTGATATTTATGCGCCGCTCGCGCATCGATTAGGTATCGGGCATATAAAGTGGGAGCTAGAAGACCTGGCGTTTCGCTATTTGAGACCCGACGAGTATAAAAATATTGCTGGGTTACTTGCTGAAAAACGCATGGCACGGCAAGACTATATTGAGAAGATGGTCGCTGCTTTAAATACTCAAATCAAAAAAAATGGACTTACGGCCGAAGTCAACGGTCGCGTCAAGCACATCTATAGTATTTGGCTTAAAATGCAACGTAAAAATATCAGTTTTTCTGAAGTCTATGATATTCGTGCAGTCCGAATTATGGTCGACAACACACAAGACTGTTATGAGCTTTTAAGTATTGTTCACACGATGTGGAGAAATATTCCACATGAGTTTGATGATTACATCGCAGCACCTAAAAAAAATGGCTATCGTTCGTTACATACCGCAGTCGTTGGATCAGAAAATAAAGTCTTAGAAGTTCAAATACGTTCACGGGAAATGCATGAAGAAGCCGAATATGGGATCTGTTCTCATTGGCGCTACAAGGGCATAGATTCAGAGTCTTCGCATAACAATGACAGCTATGAGCAAAAAATCGAGTGGTTGCGTCAGGTGTTAGATTGGCACGAGCATTTGAGTGTCAGTCCGCTGTCAGATGATATGTCGCAAAAAATACCTCAAAATCGTATTTATTTGTTTACGCCGGAGGGGCATATTGTTGATTTACCAAAAAATTCTACGCCTTTAGATTTTGCCTACCGTGTGCATACGTCAATAGGCCATCGGTGTCGTGGCGCTAAAGTTAATGGTCGAATTGTGCAGTTGAATTACAAGCTCAAAACTTCTGATCAAGTTGAAATATTAACCGGTAAGGATGAGCGACCAAGTCGAAATTGGTTAATTGAGAGTTTAGGCTATCTATACTCAGCGCGTGCTCGTTCAAAAGTAAGGCAATGGTTTGGTGCACAAGCACGCGAGCAAAATATTACCGATGGTCATTCTGTCTTTGATAAAGAGCTGAGACGTTTAGGCCTCAATGCAATAAATTTTACTGAACTTGTTAGTTTACTCAAGCATAAAAATCTCAACGAGTTATACGCCAGTATTGGCTCGGGCGCTATCAGTGTGACCCAAGTGATTAATGCGGTGCAAAAACTCATCGCACCGGTTAATGAATCTCGTGTTCATCTTGCTAAGAAAGTGAGTAATAACAAAGGCGCTGACGTCTATATTGAAGGTGTTGGTAATTTGATGACGACTATCGCTAGCTGCTGTAATCCTGTGCCTGGCGATTACATTAGTGGCTATATTACCCAGGGTAGAGGCGTATCAATACATAGAATGGATTGTAGAAACTTTTTGCAACTGCAAACTGATGAGTCAGAGCGTATTTTAGAAGTCAGTTGGGGACAAACACCTCACGATAAATATTCAGTTGATATTATTGTTGAGGCTTACGATCGTATAGGCCTTTTAAGAGATGTGACTATGCTGCTTGATGGAGCGCACATTAATGTTACAGCGATGCAGACAAATTCTAATCATGAGTTAAATACTGTCGATATGGTGATGACTATAGAAATCAAAGATTTCACCCAACTTAGCCGAATTCTAGCAAAAATAAATCAACTTCCCAACATCGCGTCTGCACAGCGGCGGCAATCATGAAAGAGCATTTTGACATTGACGATCTACAGTATTTAATGGGACGTTTAAGGGACGCAGAAGACGGTTGTCCTTGGGATTTGGCGCAAAATTATCAGTCTATTGTATCGTCTACTGTTGAAGAAATGTACGAAGTCGTCGACGCGATCGAACAAAATGATTTAGTTCAATTAAAAGACGAGCTTGGCGATCTATTGTTTCAGATTATTTTTTATAGTCAGTTAGGTAAAGAGGATCGCGCATTTACTTTTAATGATGTAACAACTTCAATTACTCAAAAGTTATTAAGACGGCATCCCCATGTTTTTCCCGATGGTACTCTCCAGAGCAGATCCAAAGGTTTAGATGCAGACCGAGAGTTAGCTACAGTGGCAATCAAAGAGACTTGGGAAAAAATTAAACAACAAGAGCGCGCAGCCAAAGATCAAAAAGGTATTATGGCTGATGTACCACGTGCTCTACCTGCGACAATACGTGCAACAAAATTACAAAAGCGTGCTGCCTCCGTCGGTTTAGATTGGTTGGGAACCGACGTTGTGTACAAAAAAATAGAAGAAAACATAAAGGCAGTGAATGCTGCCGTCAGCCAAACTGACACACTGAAAGTTACTAATTCAGAACCAACTGATAGCGGCCAGTCATTGCCTAGTTCGCAAGTTTCAGACGAAATCGGCGATCTAATTTTTAGTGTCATCGATTTAGCAAGACACTTAAAAGTAGATCCTGAAACGGCACTTAGGCAAGCTAATCATAGATTTGAACAACGTTTTTTATGCTTAGAAGATACAACAGATAATCACCAAACGACTATTGCTGCTGAGTCGTTAGCCAAGTTAGCGCTGTGGTGGCAATCATCTGAAAATCAGTAACGAAGGTCTAATGTGTTTGTCTTGAGGTTTCACTTGCTAGCGTGGTATCTTATGCGAACTTGCGTTCAAATTTAAGTATAGACATATAATAATATCAATTAAGCGATCTTTAACTACCCATTTAACAATAAGACGCTACGAACTATTTAGGAGTTATGCGTGCGAATCATTCTATTAGGTGCGCCTGGTGCAGGTAAAGGCACTCAAGCAAAGTATATTATGGAAAAGTTTGGAATCCCCCAGATATCCACCGGCGACATGCTGCGGGCAGCCGTAAAAGCCGGCACTGAGCTTGGTCTTAAGGCTAAAGATGTTATGGCGGCAGGCGGGCTAGTGTCCGATGATCTGATCATAGCGTTGGTTAAAGATCGCATCGGTCTTGACGACTGTAAGAATGGGTTTTTATTTGACGGTTTCCCAAGAACTATACCTCAAGCAGAGTCGTTAGTGGACGCAGGTATTATTATTGATGACGTCGTCGAAATTCATGTAGATGATGAAGTGATTGTCAATCGCTTAAGTGGCCGTCGCGTTCATGCAGGCTCTGGTCGCATTTATCACTTAAACTTTAGTCCTCCTAAGCAGGCGGGTATTGACGATGAGACGGGTGAATCACTCATACAGCGCGACGACGATAAAGAACAGACAGTCCGCAAGCGACTCGACATTTATCATGAACAAACCGAGCCCCTGGTTAAATTTTACCAAAATTTAGCGGATCAGAAAGGCCAGCCCGGGCCTTCATTTCTAAAGGTAGACGGTGTTGGCGATGTCAATCAAATTAAAAAGCAGTTGTTCTCAGCACTGTCTTAACCGATCTACGTTAATGTCTTGTAAAAAAGCCCCTGTTAATCCGCAGGGGCTTTTTGTATGGTGTACCTTTAATAGCAATACCGCTAAAGTAGATATCTAATCGAATACCTCAACAGATAATCGTTTTATTATGCCCACTATCCTTGCAATAGACACTTCATCAGATGCCTGTTCGGTTGCACTAATGCTCGATGAGAATACCGTCGCCGAATCGAATGTCATCGCTCCACGTGAGCACACTCAGCGCATACTTCCCATGGTTGCCGACTTATTAAAAGATCAAGGTGTTGCACTCAAGGATATCGACGCCATTGGTTTTGGCTGTGGACCGGGATCTTTTACCGGATTACGGATATGCATTAGTGTGGCTCAAGGGCTCGGTTATGGTGCCGATATCCCTTTAATCCCAATCTCTAATTTACACGCAATGGCACAAGGAGTTTTGCGCGTATCGTTAGAGCAGGGGTTAACTCTAGTAACCGACGAGGTCGATACAGTTATTACGCCTATTTTTGATGCTCGTATGAATGAGGTTTACTGGTCTGCGTATCGAGTTATTAAGGCGTCAAATAGCTTTTATTTAAGTGCCGTTTTACCCGAGAGTGTCTGTTCTCCTGTAGCCTGCCGTGACGCTATATTAGGTATTGCCAGTTCCTGTATTTATCCTGCGGGATCAGGTTGGGATTGTGAGCCATTGAACCATTTAGAGCTAGGCCAAAAACAACTAACACTAACAAGTAGACCTATCTATTCTAGCGCCACCGATATTGCACAGCTCGCTTGGAAGGATTATTTAGTCGGCAAAATAATTGATCCAACCGCAGTAGAACCAACTTATTTACGCAATGAAATATCTTGGAAAAAGCGAGCGCGGCTGCGTAAAAAACTGTTTAATGAAAATTGACAATAAGCTAATGCTATTAGTGTCTTAGCTCATAGGTACTCATTTTTTTCTTTTATGTCACCAATAGCAAGTCACGGGTACTATGGATTCACTTCACGTAATCGCTCTAGCCTTGATTCAAGGTGTCACAGAATTTTTACCTATTTCTAGTTCTGGACATTTAATACTCCCCTCGGCAATCATGGGTTGGCCCGATCAGGGCTTGAGCTTCGATGTCGCTGTGCATATCGGTACATTGTTGGCGGTACTGGTCTATTTCAGACAAACTATTGTTAATATCACCGGTGCTTGGCTGAAGGGTTTTTATAAAAAAAGACAAACGCCTGATAGTCAGCTTGGCTGGTATATTATTCTAGCAACAGTGCCTGCAGGTCTAGCTGGACTTGTCTTCGACGATTTCATCGTAGCCCATTTACGCGGCACTTTGGTTGTCGCGCTGGCAACAATTTTCTTTGGCTTATTGCTCGGCTGGGCAGACTATCGAGGTCAATTATCAAAACAATGTGACCTGACACGCTTAACTATCACTATTGTATTGGTTATTGGTTGTGCCCAGGCGCTCGCACTGATTCCAGGTACCTCGCGTTCGGGTATCACTATCACCGCTGCATTACTTTGTGGTTTACATCGGCAAAGTGCTGCGCAATTTTCATTTTTGATTGCAATACCTATTATTATATTAAGTGGGGCCTATAAAACGTTGGAATTACTGACTGATCCGATTACTAACTGGGACAATTTATTGCTTGGCGTCGTCGTCTCGGCCATCAGCGCATTTATTTGCATCTTCTTTTTCATGAAATTTATCAATCGTATTGGCATGCTTCCATTTGTCATTTATCGGTTAGTGTTAGGCGGCGGCCTTCTAGTGTGGACTTTTATTTAGCAGACTCATCGCTAATAAGTGAGTCTAAATGAAGATGCCTTCCTGGCTTAATTCCCTATCTTTCTCATTGTTTAATAGAAAAAATTATTAGTAGGTGCAGTTACATGCGTCCCAAGTACCATCAAAAAATTCACGTAACAGACACAGTAATAGCTAGTAGGTTAAGACTGGCTACTTCAACCAAACGCTGGCCAAAATAATATTGTCAATAAAAAAATCAAAAAAACTAGGAAAAGTAATGCATCATTCAGAATTAAATCAAAGCTTGCTAACATTTTTAAATAGCTCACCCACACCATTTCATGCAGTAGTATCGATGGTGAAACTATTGGAAGCTAACCACTTTATCAAGCTTGATGAAAAAGACACTTGGCGGCTAGATAAGGGCAGGGGCTATTTCGTAGTTCGCAACGACTCGTCAATTATTGCTTTTCGTTACTTTCCAGAAGCTATGCAGCAACAAGGGTTGGCAATGCTAGGAGCTCACACAGACAGCCCTTGTCTGAAAGTTAAACCTCAGCCCGAAATAACGAACAACGGTTATTTCCAACTGGGTGTTGAAACTTACGGTGGTGCACTACTTGCGCCTTGGTTTGATCGCGATCTGTCTATTGCGGGACGAGTGGTCTATGTTAATACTGCTGACGACATTGTCTCAACATTAATTGATTTTAAAAAAGCCATTGCGATTATTCCGAGTCTAGCCATACATTTAAATAGAGAGGCTAATACCGCTAACAATATTAATAGGCAAATACATCTGCCACCCATACTAATGCAAGTACACTCAAGTGAAAAAATTAACTTTCGCGAGTTATTAAAAGAAGAACTCACTGACAAGGGTGTCGAAGATTGTCGAAAGGTCCTCGATTATGAACTCAGCTTTTATGGCACTGAACCTGCGGCAATTGTCGGTTTTAAAGAAGAATTTATTGCCAGTGCCAGACTCGATAATTTATTAAGTTGCTACCTAGGTCTTCAAGCAATTATTGCGGCGGACGCCGACCCAGTATTGCTTGTATGTAACGACCATGAGGAGGTAGGCAGCTCATCTGCATGTGGAGCACAAGGCCCGATGCTTGAGCAATGTTTACAGCGCATGATTCCGGATACAGAGGACAGACTTCGTGTCGTTAATCGCTCGATGATGATTTCGATTGATAACGCCCATGGCGTTCACCCCAACTATGCTGAAATGCATGACGATAATCATGGACCGCTATTAAATAACGGTCCAGTTATTAAGATAAATGCAAACCAACGATATGCAACTAACAGTGAAACCAGTAGTTTATTTAAACAGGCCTGCAGTCTAGCGGATGTTCCAGTACAAGAGTTCGTGACCCGCAGTGATCTTGGCTGTGGTAGTACAATAGGACCAATTACAGCAACAGAGATTGGCGTCAAAACACTCGATATTGGTTTGCCAACATTTGCAATGCACTCGATACGTGAATTGGCGGGAACAAAAGACACGTCATATTTATTAAAAGCACTCGATAGTTTTTTAACAGCGGGTCAAAAAACGATCAATAAGCTTTAGAATATTTAAGGTGTGGTGGCAAGCGTTGGCGTAGTCGATTTAAAAAAAGCACAGATCTTATTTTGTGATAAATTTTGTTTCAACAGCCTAGTCATATGTTTGAGCATTTGATAACTGAAGAGTAACAGTCTTTATATTAACTATCCCTCTGATAATAAACGGTTCCCATCCACTCCCGTGTGGCCATCTCTTACCTATTCTCACGAGATCTTTAAACATTTCATTACACCTACATAGGCCAATGCCCTCGGGGTGTTATCTATGTTGAAGATAGTGTTATTGGGAATTAAAATAGAAGCAGAGCCACCTTTCGGTGTATCTGTAGTAGACTTCTCAACGATAGTGCACACATCAGCAATGTTTTTTACACGATCGATAGTCCGTTGTCGCAAAAAATAATAAAAATTTACCAATCAATAGCTTGGGAGGTTTTTTTGATATAACTTCTACCATTTTACGTCCATTGTGGTGTCTAAATTTACCGGTAGACGTTATTATTGCTCGTGATTAGTTATAGTTGCTGCAGCGTTATTTCTGCAGCTTCAAATGCACCTTCCAAGTAACCACCGAACTCTGGAGCAGCTTCTGTAGAGCTAAAAATAATTTTGCCAGCCCACACACTCTTAAGACAAGATGGTAGACCATAAATGGGATGATGATCGAGTGGAATACGGTCTAATGCAGTAGTTGTCTCGGCTTCAAGCGCCCAATCCTGCAAAATAATATCGAGTGGCGTTCTGGCTTTATCCCCAAATAAACGCACCAATTGAGCGATCGAGGCATCGATCAACATTTGTCGATTGTCGACGCGAGCAGACGCAGGTACACCCATAAAACCAAATAATGCATAGGGCCCATGAGTTTGAGATAAGTGACTCTCAGGGGAGGCATCGTGAATTTCCACCAATGGACCGCGATGACTCATGACATCACCTGATAAGCCGTTGTTACGCCAAAAAGCCTCGTCGTAAATGGCAACCACTTTTGCGTGTCCAGCCATCCATGTGGGAATACTGTGCATCGATGTCACAATGTCGTCAGATAAGTTAGGTGAAAAGCTCAATGTATCCGCCACAACACGGGGTGGCAGAGCGAGCACAATTTTTTGGCTCGTTATCGATTCTAACTTGCCATCTTTGCTCCTGACAAAAGTGGTTATGCCTCCATCAAACTGCTCAATACTAGTAGCGCGACAGCTCAGTCTGTAACGCTCACTAGGCAAGCGCATTTTAATTCCCTCAATGAGTTTTTGTAAGCTACCTTTAAGACGCAGCGAACCCTTCATTGAAGAGTAGCCACGTCCACGTTGAGTTCGGCCCGCTTCGTCTTCAAATATAACATCGCCAAGAGCGTACTGTTCGAATATTTGCAGCCCAAGTTCATCAATTGCCTCGGCAATACGCAGTTGGCCTGGCCAAAACCAAGCGGGGCCTGTGTCAAATGACCTCGTTGGCGTATCGGTATCAGTACCAATATCATGAGCATCTACACGCCCACCAAATCTAGCCCGCGCTTCTATTAATTGATAATCAAAGCCACGTTTCTGTAGCTGCCAAGCCAAAGACAAGCCCGCTAAACCGCCACCTATAATTAAAACATTTGTCTTCATAAAAAGTTTTACTCGCTGAATGTATTTTTAACGTATGTGTGTAGGTGGACACGGCTTGTAGGCTAAGACTCAAACATGTCTCAACTATATTCGTAGGTTTCACTATTCTTACAGACCTACTATTGTGCAAATAATGATTAGTGCTGGTATCGTTAACGCCGTCCAGAATAGTGTATGCAATGTGCATTTTAGCCGATTGACTCCTGCATACAAAAAATTGCGTTAACACCAGAGCAAGAATTCTACAGAGCCGAAGTCAGAGGACCTGGCACCTCGTCGCGAGCCACCAATGATGCCGGAGTCTATAAAGATACCACTTGTCTTCTTTGGCAACGGCTCCATTGGCACTTGAGCAAAGGTAAAACCGACCAAACCACAGCGCATTAACCCTCCTCAAAATAAAATAATGTAGTTTTGGCTAGGAGCGGTGAGGGAATATACACCAGATGTTAATTATATCGGAGATTCCATAAGCAGTTATCAATAGGTGTCTTGCCTTTATCGCTGGTTTATTAAGCTGACAGCTCCTATGTCTACACTAGAAGGGATACTTATAGGCCGGGTACTGTGAGAATTAGCGGCTTTGCAATCTCTGGTTTCGAAGTCTTTAATTAAAATCGGTTTGGGTTTGGGTTTGCGATAACAATGATGACGCCAGATAATTTTTGAATTACACAACAGCTGGTTAAAGCATAGAGCACTCAACAGGGAACAAATTCATGACTATGTTATCTACCCGTAAGTACTTTAATTAAACCCATTAAGTCATTAAACTTGTTAGACCCATTCAATAGATAGAAAGATCGAACCTTTTGAAACTAAGAGGATGTACGAAATATAAAATAAAGTAGTTATGTTTCATCTGTTTACCGCTGTTACTGAAGGTTAATTATTGTTTTAAAAAGTAAGCTTCAGTAGCGTTAAATCTATCTGTTTACCTATCTGTCTACCTACCTGTCAATTTATACGCGGCTAGTTGATTGATGAGTTAAGCTTCGATGGAGTCAGCCGCAACAGTAAATCTTCTATAAAAATATATTATGCATCACTTGAGCATAATATATACATCACCTATAGCTTGATGTAGCTAAGAGAGTCACTCACTTATTGGTTGCTTTTACACTACAATAATTTTAGTTTTGGCAATTAATCCTCGCAAATTGACGATGTTCTGAGAATTATTCATTCCATCGTTGTTAAGGAGTCAACCATGAAGATTAACGCCGACTTTAATCGACGAGTGCTTATACACTCCAGACAATTAGACTGGCTAGAATCACCAATGCCCGGAGTGTCGAGACGTCCACTCGATCGAGTAGGTAACGAGGTGGCACGTGCTACATCTATTGTACGCTACGCACCCGAAAGCAAGTTTTCGCCACACATTCATGCCGGCGGTGAAGAATTTATTGTATTAGAGGGTGTATTTCAAGATGAGCATGGAGATTTTCCTGAAGGTTCCTACATACGCAATCCACCGGCATCGAAACACCGGCCAAGTTCAGCACTTGGCTGTGTAATTTTTGTGAAGCTATGGCAGTTTGACCCACAAGACAAAATCCACTTGCGCCTCAACATCGATTTTATGCAGACGACACCACACAAAAATTTACCTGGAGTATCTGTGACCTCGCTATTTAGGGACGCCGTTGAAGAGGTAGCCATTGTTGATCTCGATGCGCATACGAATCTTGAATTATTGACGAACAACGGTGCAGAAATGTTTGTATTAGAAGGCGAGTTGACTGAAGGTTTTGACACACTGACAAAGCACAGTTGGCTGCGCACTCCAATCGACAGTAAACTCAGTATTAATACCGGTGCGAAGGGAGCTAAAATTTGGCTTAAAAAAGGTCATTTACGCCGAGTTAATAGCGAAATATTGCGTGTACAAGACGCGTAGTTGAAGCCGTTTTTAATTGAAGATTTCAGCGGTCAATAATTTTGCAGTGGACTCCGCTATAACTTATCGGCAGCTACCAATGACAACAGTGGGGGAAATGATGCAACATCCCGAGGTGACTCCATTTTATGACGAAGAAACCGGCACATTTTCATATGTTGTAAAAGACCCATCATCAGCTGACTGCGCCATCATTGATTCAGTGCTAAATTTTAATTATG